>JAEKFU010000707.1 GCA_016522385.1 Pseudomonadota bacterium | reverse complement strand
CGATGGTCAGAAACCTGCGCAACCTGTTGCATCGGGCCGCATTGACCGAACAGGAGGTGCGCACGTTGCGTGGCGTAATCGCCTCGCTGGTGCGCCAACATATGCGACCGAAACCGAACCGGGACAGGGGATGAACGGACCCAGGGTTGTCATATTTGATTCCGGCATGGGTGGGCTGACGGTTGCCCGCGCGATGCGCGAGTCGCTTCCGGCGGCCGATCTTATCTATGCGGCCGACACGGCTGGTTTCCCCTATGGCAGCTGGGATGAGGCAGCGCTGGTCAAACGGATCATCCAGGTGGCTGGTAGGATCATCGAGGATGTTCGGCCGGACGCCTTTGTCGTCGCTTGCAACACGGCCAGCACGCTGGCACTGGCAGAACTTCGCAAGCAGTTCGATATGGCATTTGTCGGTACAGTGCCGGCGATTAAGCCGGCCGCCCAAGCGACCCATTCAAATGTCATCGGTGTTCTGGCAACGCCCGGCACGGTGAAGCGTGAATATACTCAGGCACTGATTCACACCTTTGCCTATCATTGCCGCGTGCTGCTGCATGGCGCGCCTCGGCTGGCGGAGATGGCAGAAGCCAAGTTGAAGGGTAAATTGCTCGATACCGACGCACTGATTGCGGAGATTGCACCTGTGTTCCGCAGGCGCGGCGATGCGCGTACCGATACCGTTGTGCTCGGCTGCACGCACTATCCTCTGTTGCTGTCCGAACTGGAACAGTTGGCGCCTTGGCCGGTGAACTTCATTGATCCCTCGGCGGCGATCGCCGCCCGCACGACACATGTGCTTGCAGAGCTTGCCCACCGGCGCAATGGCCATGATGGCATTGCAGCGGACACGGCTGTGTTCACCTCGCGGCGCGGAACAGGGGCTGCAGAGCTCGAAAGCTATCGTACTTTTGGTTTCCATCAGTACAAAGTTGTCGAGGTGCCGATTTAACCAGATGGGCCTACGCCAGTGGACGTGATGAACCTGATCATCTGCTGGGCGACAAGTTCACCGGCTTCAAGCAGTAGTGCGTGCTTGAGACCAGGCAGGATGACCAGTTCGGAGTTTGGGATGGCATCGGCGATCAGTTTGTTGAGGCGGGGGTTGCAGCCGCCGTCAAGTTCGCCGGTGAGGACGAGGGAGGGCGCCTTGATCTCGTGCAGCCATGGCAGCATTTCGGTGCCGGCATAGATCCTGAAGACTTTCATGAAGATATCGGTGTTCGTATTGACGACCTGTTCGAGCCGGCGCCGGACTATATCCGGATGGGCTTTGATAAACGCATCGGTGTACCAGCGCTCGATGAGAGTATCGAGGGTCTGCTCGACACCGTTCTGCTCCATGGCCTGCACGACGGCCCAGACCTTGGCGCTGTCGTCTTCAGTGCGCCCGGCGGCGGTTGACAGGACTGCAAGGGATTTGACGCGGTCGGGATGTTTGCGGGCATAGGCCGGAGCGATCATTCCGCCGAGCGAATGACCGGCAAAATGGGCCTGCTCGAAGCCGGTGCGTTCGCGGACCCGTTCAAGATCGTTGACCAAATCGTCAAGGTCGAAATCACCGTCCGGCACGGGCGAGGTGCCGTGGCCGCGCAGATCATATCGGATCACGGTGAAATTCTTGGTGAGCGCAGGGGTCAAGAAGCGCCAGACATCGCGCGCAGCGCCAATGCCGTGGATCAGGAACAGCGGCGTCCCGGCGCCTTCCACCGTGTAGTCGCAGTCAATTACATCTGCCATGAGATGATCCACCTGACATCAGGTCTTATTCCGCGGCAATTGTTTGCCGCGGATTGGCAAATTGCGGCATAACCTCTTCGGCAAAGCATTGAATACTTTCGAGTGTCTCGGCTTGGCTGGCGCCGAAATTGGGGTTGAGGATAACCCGGTCGACGCCGGCTTCGGCATAAGGGCCCAGCTTGTCGATCATATGTGAGGGCGTGCAAATCAGCAGGCTATCGGCGAGTTCTTCGACAGTCTGCTTGCGCGGCAGGGGTGCGATCATGCCACGCTCGACGATTCCCGGGCCGGTATAGACGTTGTCGAAACGGCTGTAATAGTCGTTTGCAGCTGCAATTTTTGCCAGACGGTCTGCCTCGTTTTGTGCAGTGAACGCGACGCGAGACAGCGACAGTGTCAAGTGGCGACCGCCTCCGCCCAGCTCGGCCTTGCCGCGCTGGAAGGCGTTCACCTGATCGAGCATGTGCTGCTGATCGCCTGACAGGGGGGAGGTCTGAATATGAAAGCCGCGCTTGGTGGAGTGATAGATGGCTTCGGGCATAACGGCAGCCATCATTATGGGCGGGCCGCCTGGCCGCACCGGGCGCGGCATGACGGTCAGGGCATCGAATTTGTAGTACTTGCCGTTCCAGGAGACCTCATCGTCGCGCAGCAAGGCTGTCAGCACGTTTAGGGATTCGTCGAACTTTTCACGCGAGATATCGAGTGGTACACCCAGGCGGTCCATCTCGAAGCCAAAGGCGCCGCGCCCGACGCCGAGCATCAGGCGGCCGTCGGTGAGTATGTCGGCGACAACCACCTCTCCGGCATAGGTTCGCATATCGTGCAGCGGCAGGACGGCGACTGCCGTCATGATCTTCACGTGTTTGGTGGCATCGGCAATCTTGACCGCAAATTGCAAAGGCGCCGGCATCATCAAGATGTTGATCAGGTGATGCTCGGTGATCGATACGGCGTCGAAGCCGGTCTGGTCGGCAAGGATGGCTTGCTGCAACATGTCCTGATAAAGCCGATCGCCGCCATAATCCTTGTCGGGGTAGTACGCGGAGAGTTGAATGCTGAATTCCATGTTGGTCGTTTTCTCGTCAACGAATGTTGCACTTGGATACAGCGCGATTATGCCCTAGACATCAACTTCACGTAAGCGAATTGTTTTGATCTTATAATTCAATTTTTTCGAATTTATTAGCCAAAGGCTAATTGGGCTTCGCGCGCGCAAACGTCTCCAACATTCGTTGTTTGACATTTCAACCTGTCGGCAGTAGAAGCCCCATCCAGCGGCGCAACCGTTAGGGGCGTCGGCTTTTTGCTTGCCTGCGGGCCAATCTCTTTCTTTGCGTGGAGAGTGCGGTCCTGTCGCCCGGGAAACCGGTCCAGGAGGGCAGGCGTGATATCTTGACAAGGCGGGGAATTTTCTCCCGCAAACAATATATTTAGCGATTTTTGGAGCAACCTATGAGCAAACGCGCATCTGCCAAGTACAAGATCGATCGCCGTATGGGCGAGAATATCTGGGGCCGGCCGAAGAGCCCGGTTAATCGGCGTGAGTATGGTCCCGGCCAGCACGGCCAGCGCCGCCGTGGCAAACTATCGGATTTCGGGGTCCAGTTGAAGGCCAAACAGAAACTCAAAGGCTACTACGGTAACATCACCGAAAAACAGTTTCGCGGGATCTATTCGGAAGCCTTGCGTATGAAGGGCAATACGGCTGAGATTCTGATTGGTCTGCTTGAGCGGCGCCTAGACGCGCTGGTCTACCGTGCCAAGATTGTGCCAACTGTGTTCGCAGCGCGGCAGTTCGTAAGCCATGGCCACGTCAAGGTGAACGGGCGGCGGGTGACCATCCCAAGCTACCGGCTCAAGCTTGAAGATGTTGTCGAAGTACAGGAAAAATCGCGGGAGTTGGGCCTGGTTCTCGAAGCCCTGCAGTCACCGGAACGCGACGTGCCCGACTATATCGAAATCGATCACAAGAACATGACCGCAAAGCTCATCCGCATCCCCGGGCTTGCAGATGTGCCCTATCCGGTTCAGATGGAACCAAACCTGGTTATTGAATTCTATTCAAGCTGATGGTCTGACCAGAACATCAGCGCGTGTCAAAAAGGGCCCCGGCGACAAGCCGGGGCTTTTTGTTTTGAGTTCTGTTTTTTTGCGAAGTTTGTCAAGCATTTGCATGGGAGTTGGTGGCGCCGGAGGTGTCTCAAATGTTGGCGCAACGTCAAGTCGCGCTGACTTGCCTGGCGTTGAAAAAGTCTGTCATACTACAAATGAGGCCACTCAAGTTTGACAGCTGCGGTGGCCAGGGCCTTGTACAGGCGCGATTCGAACAAAACAAAGCGGTGGCCTAAGGACCGTGTGAATGCGGATTGAGAGCGGAAATCTGCAGCAACTACAGCGGAGGAGTTCCGAATCATGTTTTGTTTGCAGATGTGTCGGCACAATCGGCTAGATTCTTGTGCCTACAAAACATGGCAATTGACTTTAGGTAGCGCGGAAACGCAACCAGCTGCAAGGCGTCGAACATTGGCCATTCTGGGCGCCTTGCTGATGAGCACTTGTGTTGTCTGGGCCGGACCGCTGTCGGCTGCTGAGCCTGAAGTTGTTGCGGCAGCACAGCAGCCTGCCGAGATCATCACCAACAGAAAATCAACCAACGAAGCGCAGATTGACGAATTGCGCCGTCAGCTGGACAAAGCGCGCATGGAGGTCAAGCGACTTAATGCGGCGGCCGACTACTCCAAGGTGGAACTGGCGGCCGTCAAGAACAAATTGAATGCGACCGTCGCGCAAATGGAAGCTTTGGTGAGGGTCAGGGGGGAAGCTCTCACCGAGATCATGAAACTGAGGGCCGGCCTGGCCGCTGTGCGCCGGGAATCCAGGCCGCCGAAGTCGCAGTTGGCGGAGCTGGAAAAGTCTAAGCGCGCGCGCGATGCCGCGGTAAAGGCGCTGGCCAAGGCGCGGGCGGACAAGCTTGAGCAGGACAGCGTTCTGCGCGAGACCAAGAAGGCCGCCGAGGAATCGATCGCCAGGGCCCGCGGACTTCGCGATGGTCTGCAAGCAGCTGAACACAAGATCGCGGCCCTTGAAACCAAACTCACCAAAGCGCGTTCGGTATCGGCCAAGGCAGACGATATGGCCCGCGAGCTTATGCGGGCTGACAAGCGGATCAAAAACTTGACAGCCGCCGCCGAAAGGGCGGCGCAACGGACTACCACCTTGAAAAACAAGCTTGGGGCAGCTACCGCCAGGTTGGACAAAGTGGTGACCGAGAAGAACGCGGCTCGGTCGAAAGTATCCAGACTCGAGGCGAGTTTGGCGGCGGTTCGCCGCGACGCCGAACGGCAAAGGAGCGAGCTTGCGGCACTGGCTAAGGTCGCAAACGCACACGAAGCTAACGTTCGGCAACTCGCCAACGTAAAGGCGAAAAAGGCAGAGCAAGATGAGGCGTTGCGTGACGCCAAGAATGCAGCCGAAGCGTCGGCAGCTAGAGCAAGTGAGCTTCGCACTGATCTTCAAGCTGCCGGGGAGAAGACGCGCAAGCTGCAGGCAAAGCTCAATGAGGTAAACGCTTCGGCTGCCAAGGCCGAGGAGTTGCGTATTGCACTGCGCGACGCCGAACAGCGGATCAAATCTCTGAGCTCTGCGTCAAAAGCCCCTGGGGCCGAGTTGGCCGGCTTAAAGCGCAAGCTTCAGTTGGCCACTGCGAAGATGGACAGTGTGGTTGCCGAGAAGAATGCGGCCCTGTCCGATGTCGCAGAACTCAAATCCAGTCTAGCGGAGGCGCGCCAAGTTGTGGAGCAGCGAGGAGCTGCTTTGGCTGCGCTTGCGGAAGCAAAGAAAGCGCATCAAGCAGCCGTCCAGGACATCGCCCGATTGACAAAGGCAAGAACCGAGCAAGACAAACAGCTGACCGAGACCAAGAAGGCGGTTCGGATCGCGAAGACCGAGGCCGAAAACCTGCGCGGTGATCTGCGGATCGCTGGCAAAAAAATTGTGACGCTTGAAGCCAGGCTCAATAAGCAAAGTGCTTCGTTAGCCAATGCGGCAACTGCACGCAGCAAACTTCAGTTGGCGGAAAGACAAATCGAGAACTTGACCGCGACGGCAAAAAAGTCTGCCGCGGCTTCAGCAGCGCTCAAGGACCAGCTTCACAAGGCTACCGCAAAGGTGGATGCGCTTGCCAAGGAAAAGGCAGCGGCGTTGCGCGAGGCCAAAAAAACGAACGAGACCTCTCTGGCACAGGCCGCTGAACTGCGAGGTGACCTTGCCTCGGCCAACGCCAAGATCACGGCACTTGAGGCAAAGCTTGGCAAGGCAAGCGCTTCGATGGTTAAAGCGGATGAATTGCGCAAGGGCCTTCAGCAGCGCATTGAAAGTCTGAGAGGTGCGGCAGACAAATCTGCCAGTGAAGCGGGAGTGTTGAAGGACAAACTTAAGGCGGTCTCCGCCCAGTTGGATGCCCTTACTGCGGAAAAAGACAGTACGCAGTCCGAAATCCTGAAACTGAGCGCGAGCCTCCGGGCCGTTCGAGGTGAAGCGGACCGTCACAAGACGAAGCTGGCAGAACTTGCAACGTCAAAGCGGGAACGTGTGAGCGCCCTCGACACGCTGGCCAAGGTGCGGGCAGCAAAACAAATCCAGGAAGAGGCGACGCGCCGGTCCAGTGCGATGGCAGAAACGTCAAAGGCGGAGGCGGCAAGACTCCGCAAAGATTTGGCTGCCACCGCCGAGAAGATCACAACGCTTACGGCCAATCTCGACAAGGCACGTGGGTCTGTCGCCCGTGCGGATGAGTTGCGCGCCGGACTCCAGCGGCGAATCGATAGCCTGACCGCTGAGGCGAAGAAGTCAACCACAGAGTCCACGATTCTGAAGGGCAAGCTGCAGTTGGCTGTCTCCAAGATGCAAGCTCTGGCGACAGAGAACGACAATGCTCTGTCTCAAATCTCGAAGTTCAAGGCCAGCCTAGATGCTGCGCATCGCGAAACCGCGCGGCGGAAGGCTGAGCTGGCTGAGCTTGCCAAGTCAAAACAGGTTCTGAATTCGACCGCTGAGGCGCTTGCCAAAGCGCAAGCGGCAAAGAAGATACAGGACGAGGCTTTGCGTAAAGCTAATAAGGCCGCGGCAACATCTGCGGCCAAGGCCAAGGTGCTGAGCGCTGACCTTGAGGCGAGCGGACAAAAGATCCAGGCGCTGCAGGCAAAGCTCGAACGGGCAGGCTCGTCAGCTGTCAAGGCGGACGGTTTGCGCACAAGACTGCAGCGCGCCGAGCAAAAAATCGCAAGCTTGACCAAGACGACCAAGCAAACGATCGAAAGCCTGACCGGTGTTGCAAAGAACTCGAAGGCCGAGTTGGCCGTCACTAAGCGCGAGCTTGAGGTCGCGCTGTCCAAGACGGATGCACTTGTCGCAGAGAGGGACGCGGCCCGTTCCGAAATCGCAAAGCTTAGGGCGAGCCTGGTTGCTATTCGTAAGGAAGCTCGGCAGCGCGAGGCCAAGCTGGCGGAACTGACCGAACCCATCGAGCTTGCCCGGAAGACGGCTTCCAACGAAGATTCTGAAGCGCGCGCAACGGCCGGAGGGAAAGACGAAAAACTCGCAAGCGCCGTGAAGGCGGCTGAGAGATCAGCGCGCGAGGTCAAGATGCTGCACGTGCAACTGGCCGCGAAACAAAGGCGGCTCGATGAAATGAAGGGAGAAATTTCTAAGGCTTTGTCCGATGTGCGCAGTGTGCGCGAACAGATCTCCAGGCGCATTGAGAAGATGATAGACTTGGCCGTCGCGGCGCCGACTGCGGAATTCGCCGAACTGAAGAAGAAATACGATGCGGCCAGCAAGGAGATTGTCCGGCTGAAGGCAGAACTAGGCAAGAAATCTGCCGCGAAAGCCGCTCAGTAAACTCGCGCCTATAGAGGTAGAAAGGAATTCGTCCACTCTCCCAAGCTAACTTGTCATCGGGTGTTTGGGTAGGGGAGCGGGGCTATGCCGATCCGCCCGAGCTTAGTGCAGCTGCCATTCGGCGTCGATCAGGCGCATTTCTGCCGGGCCGACGATGGAGTTATGGGCAACCCGCACGGAGTTGAGCGGGCCGTCGAGATTGTGGGTCCAGAAATCCAGAAACTTAATGAGGCGTGGGAACCTTGGCGCCAGATCGTATTCTTGCCAGATGAAACTTTGCAGCAGGTGATGGTGGTCGGGCATGTGATACATGATCTCCGCGGTGGTCAGACTCCATCCCGCAAGTTGGCGTTCAAGTTGCGACTGCTGCATTTTTCTGCTCCTTATTCTGCCGGTACGGGCGATTTTCTCCTTTGCCACCGTTCGCTGAGTGATTCTCAGGTTACCATCTTTGCATTGTGAGGGCCCGAGTATAAATAAATAATGAAATTTGATTTCAACATGTTAGCAGCCAAGTGAGGAGAGTGCTGCAGATCCGTGATACCGTCACAGATAGGAAAATCGCTAATCATCCAATTGAAACTCACCTGTTGAATTTTCAGATCGACCTGATTATTTTCTGGTCGGTTCCTCGGCTTGCCACGCGCAAACCAATCGGAGAACACCGCAAATTCTGCAAATAACCACGGCAGTTATTGCCGTCAAAAACTGTCAGAGGATCAGATGGCAGATCTACTGGTTCTGGAGGCTTTGCGTAAGCAATTTGGCGATTTCACTGCAGTTGATGGCATCTCCTTGCAGGTCGGTGTTGGTGAAGTGCTAGGCTTTCTCGGCCCGAATGGTGCCGGTAAGTCGACAACGATGAAGATGGCTGCCGGCTTTCTTGAGCCGGATAGCGGCCAAGCGGTCATCTGCGGGCATAATGTCGGAGAGGCGCCAAAGGCAGCCAAACGGATGTTGGGCTATCTACCTGAGGGCGCTCCGGCGTATGGAGAGATGCGGGTATTGTCGTTCCTGCGATTCTGCGCAGAAATAAGGGGATTATCGGGTGAAAAGAGCGATCGGGCCATCGATCGTGCGATGGAGCGAACCGGACTGGGACCGGTGCAGGGCCAAGTCGTCGATACCCTGTCAAAGGGTTTCAAACGCCGGGTCGGTCTGGCCCAGGCGATCTTGCATGAACCAAAAGTTTTGATCCTTGATGAACCGACGGACGGGCTCGACCCCAATCAGAAGCATCACGTCCGTGAACTGATCAAGGAGATGTCGGAAGACCGTGCCATCGTCATCTCAACGCATATCCTTGAAGAAGTGGATGCGGC
>JAEKFU010000605.1 GCA_016522385.1 Pseudomonadota bacterium | reverse complement strand
GAGCCTTGGCGAGGGCCGCGAACACACCGTCGGAATACTCCTTAATAAAGGCCTCCAAGACAGCTGTGCTGGTGGTTTCCTTGACCGCATACCAGGCTTGTGCTGCGGGGTTGGCTTGAGGCGTATGCTCGATATTTGGTGTTTTGCCGGCCGGCTCTCCAGCCTATGAGAAAAAGAAATCTCCTGTGACTTCGTCATAATAGGCCGGGCGCTGGTCGTGCGAGACGGTCGCCGCCAGTTTTTGTACGTCACGGCGTAACTGTCTCGCTGTCTTGGTCAGCGAAAAGCCAGTTTGCTTCAGTAGCGGGATCAAACTGCGGGTAAAGACCGAATTCGGGTTTTGATCATCATCCGACAATCGGTCGAGCGCCGTCTGCCCGACACCTGCGGAATACATGATAAAGGTTCCCTCAGCGGCTGGCATTCGCGCCAAGCCCCGGGAGCCACCAAGGCTACGTGTCCCATCGCTCGGAAATGGATTGTTACGGCACGCATCCAGAACCAAGATCGACACCCTCGTACCGCGATTGCGGATTGAATCCAGAATTTGATCGACTGGGATCGACTCTGCCTTAACAAAGTCTTCCTTGCCAGGCGTGGCACTTGGAACATCCGTCGGCAACAGGTAATTCCGACCAGCGATTTCGACCCCGTGTCCTGCATAAAAGAACAACGCTTCATCACCGGCATTCAAGCGCGAAGTGAATAGCTGAATGTGCCTGTTCATTTCCCGACGCATGACGTTTTCTGCGCGGATGACCTCAAAACCAACTTCCTTCAGCGCATCCGCCACAGCGCGCGCATCGTTAACTGCTTTCTGCAGTTTCACGACCTCGGCGTAGTTATCGTTACCTACAACCAGCGCTACACGCTTTGCCGCCACGGGATCGGCAACACCCATGGCAATCAAGCCGAAGCAAAAGATCGACAGTATCAAACGGCCCATAGTTCTCCCCTAAATGCAGAGGATGCAAGCCGACGGCTGTTCGAGACAGTTCCGTTGTATCCGCTAACAGGCTGAGTGTTGCATATCAGCTCAGCATTTCCAAGTTGACCGGGCTCTTGCTTGACTGGTGAATGGTTTCCAATTTGTGCCTAACGGACTTCTCATCATTGCCGTGAACACGACCGCTCCAAAGGGTCGAAATCGACCAGTGGGTGGTCGGGTGCCAGCATTGTCAGCGGTGTCTGGCAAGGCGCTGCAGAACGCCATGCTGCATGGCGGTGTATTCGGCTTCGGTAACGCCTGCGCTGGCCTCAGCCCGGGTGGACGGCGTGTCATCGTAATCAACCGGCGTGTCGAACTGGCTGGCCGTGAAATCGTGGCGGCGGCCGTCGATCCGGTTGTAGAAATGGTCGCCGATGCCGGGCGCCGTCTTGAGGATCTCGCCACCGACAAGTTCCTGCACGACAATTGCTGTGACGTTGCATTGGCCGGCAGCCGGGTTTTCCGCCGTCCACTGCTTTGCGGTTGCAAACGACCAGGCTTTGGCAACTGCAATCCGCAGATCAGCAAGTTCGTCGTCGGTCATCTCTGAAGAAGCGCGATCAGGCTTGACGTGTCCCATCGACTTCCGCCCATGTTCTGGACCTGAGAGTAGAACTGATCGACAAGGGCGGCAACGGGGATGTGGGCGCCTGTGCGGCGAGCTTCGTCTAGGCAGATGGCAAGGTCTTTGCGCATCCAGTCGACAGCAAACCCGTGCTCGAATTCGCCGGCGATCATGGTCTTGTAGCGGTTGTCCATTTGCCACGACCCGGCGGCACCCTTGGATATGACGTCAATGACGGCTTCCATGTCCATGCCCGCTTTCATGCCGAAATGGATCGCTTCGGACAGGCCCTGGACAAGGCCGGCAATGGCGATCTGGTTGCACATCTTGGCCAGCTGCCCTGCCCCCGCCGGCCCAAGCAAACGCCGCGACTTGGAATAGCATTCGATGAACCGCTCGGCGGCATCGTAGTCGGCCTGGTCGCCGCCGCACATAACAGTGAGCACAGCGTTCTCGGCACCGGCCTGGCCGCCGGAAACCGGTGCATCGACAAAGCCGCAGCCGGCGGCCTTGGCGGCTGTGTGTAGCTCGCGGGCGACATCTGCCGAGGCGGTCGTGTGGTCGACGAAAACCGCGCCCTTGCCCATGCCGTGAAAGGCACCGCCTTGGCCTGTCGTTACGGCTCTCAGGTCATCATCATTGCCGACACATGCAAAGATGTAGTCGGCGCCATCAGCCGCTTCGGCCGGCGTCGCGGCCGCCGATCCGCCATGTTCGGAAGCCCATTTTTCCGCTTTGGCGGCGGTGCGGTTATAGACGGTGACGTCGTGACCGCCCTTGGTTTTGAGATATCCGGCCATCGGATATCCCATGACGCCCAAACCTATCCACGCAACCTTTGTCGACATTGTCTTGATCCCTGCACATGCAAATGAGCTACACTGGGGTCGCAATCAGGCGATAAGCTGGCGTCCTGAGTGCGATCAGCCGACCGATTGGTATTAGAAATCGTCGGACTTTACAATTTCACCGGTGAGATTTACCGCGGAGCGGACAATGAGTGTTGACTTCAAGGACATTGTTGCTGCCCAAAAGCTGCTGCACGGCAATGCCGTCCGCACCCCGATGCTCTACTCATCGAAACTTTCGGAGGTGACCGGAGCGGAGATTTTCGTAAAGTTTGAAAACTTGCAGGTGACGAATTCGTTCAAGGACCGGGGCGCCTTCGTTAAGCTGTCAAGTCTCAGTGATGCTGAAAAGGCCACCGGTGTGATTGCCATGTCGGCCGGCAATCATGCCCAGGCAGTGGCTTATCACGCCAGACGCCTCGACATTCCGGCAACCATCGTGATGCCGGAGACGACACCTCACACCAAGGTGGCACGCACGCGGGCACACGGCGCCAATGTCGTGCTGTCGGGCGAAACGCTGGCCGATAGCCAGCTCGCCGCCGAAGCCGTTATTGCGGACGAAGGCTTGGCGTTAGTGCATCCCTACGACGACGACCGGATCATTGCCGGCCAAGGTACCGTGGCGGTCGAGATGCTGGAGGACGAGGCAGAACTTGATGTGATGGTTGTGCCGATTGGCGGTGGCGGACTGGTCTCGGGAATGGCTATCGCGGCCAAGCACTTACAGCCAAATATTGAGATGGTCGGAGTGGAAGTGAGACAGTACCCGGCGATGTATCACGCGCTGCGCGGTGAAACGGCACGCTGCGGCGGCTCAACGATCGCTGAAGGCATTGCGGTGAAGAATGTCGTAGAACGCACCATCGCTGTCTGCAAAGTGTTGCTCGATGACGTGCGGCTGGTCGATGAAACCGCCATCGAAATCGCCATGGCCGCCTACCTGTCGGAGCAAAAGACCGTTGCCGAAGGTGCCGGGGCGGCGGGTCTGGCTGCAGTCATGAGCGATCCGGGCAACTTCCGCGGCCGCAAGGTGGGACTTGTCCTGTGTGGGGGTAATGT
>JAEKFU010000600.1 GCA_016522385.1 Pseudomonadota bacterium | reverse complement strand
CCCGGCTTCCCAAACAATACTGATTTCAGTGCCGGAATACTGCTTAGCTGCCTCAACCGCCCGCTCTGCCGCGGATTGCGCCATCGCCACCTGGGACCAAACGAAGCTGCCCAGATAAAAGACGGTGGCTAAACCCGCGAAAAACAATCTACGCGTGAGTTTCATTTTTGCCTCCCTTGCAATTTACGGGCGGCCCACGAATTCCGGGTCACCCCCGCAACATGCTCGCTTGGTTTGCATGTCATCATGAAGTTAGCTTATCATACCAGTTAGGTCAAACTTGAATGCCTGACCCGAATCAGTCCCCATGCCCAACGCAATGAGTGATGTGGTGAGCAGAACATTCGACCCAATTCCCAGGCGCAAACTCTACCAGGAAGTAGTGGACCGCCTGGTGGCGCGGATCTCGGAAGGCATCTATGTACCCGGCGACAAGTTGCCGTCAGAGCGCGAGTTGATGTCTCAGTTCGGAGTAGGACGTCCAGCGATCCGCGAGGCAATGCAGTCGCTTGAACGCATGGGCCTGATATCGATCAGCCACGGCGAACGCGCCAATGTGACAGCACCCAATGCCCGTGCTGTAATCGACCAAGTGGCAATGACTGTACGCCACATGCTGATCACTTCGCCGCAGACGCTGGACCATCTCAAAGAAGCACGTTTGTTCTTCGAACTTGGCATGGTCCGTATTGCCGCCGAAAAGGCGACTGATGACGACATCGCACGCCTGCGCCGGCGGCTCGACGATCATTTCGAAAGCCTCAAGGATCTGAGCCACTTCCTCGAAATGGACAAATTGTTTCACCGGGAAATTGCCGCGATCAGCGGCAACCCGATTTATGCCGCCGTGAGTCAGGCAATCTTTGAATGGTTGGAGGAATTTCACGTCGAGTTGGTCCGCGTGCGCGGCGCAGAGCAGGTGACGCTAAACGAGCATAGCGCCATCTACGATGCCATTGCCGACCGCGATCCCGATCGTGCTGTCAAGGCCATGGAACGGCATCTCAAACGGGCCAACGAAGTCTACCGGCAGCTTGAGCGATCAGCGGGTCGATCTTGAGTGTTGCGTATTGGCACATCGCGATACCAGCGGAGCAGTCATCCACTGCATCAACTACGGACCTCCATTACTTGATTCCAGGCAACAACAAACGGACAGCGGCGATCAGCTTCCTGGTGTCGTTGAGCATGGCCGGGCGTTCTCTTTGCCACTGCTTGCATGCCGCAGCTGCATTGGCGCTGTCCCATACCGCGTCAGGCGTTACACCCGCGAGCCGGCCTTTGGCCTGATCTGCCAGTTCCTGCCACTTTAGGCGCCAGTTGTCCTCGTAGGCGTCTCGATGGATCTGTTCCATGCGCAGGTGGAACAAAGACGAACGCGCAATCCGTGGCGCTTTCATCTTGCTGATCCACGGCTGTGTGCCATTCCATGTCAGTCGGGCTTCTCTCAGCAGTTTTTCGCCCGCCGCCACGTCGTCTCGCGCCACGCACGTCGACTGATTGGCAATTGCGGTCGCCAGGCGAGGGTCGTCATTGCCGAAGGCTTCGCGGGCAATCACCAAGGCTTGGCCGGCCTTGCGGCGCGCCGCTTCGACGTCACCGTTGGCAACGGCAGCCGCGAACGCTTCCGTCGCATGTTCCCAGTCCAACTCAGATTGGCCCCAGCCGGCCATGATCAACTCGCGCGGTTGCCAGGTTTCAGACCCCAAGATATGCCCTCTTCACGTGCTCATTTTCGTGCAGATCATCGGCGGCACCGGCAAGTGACACAGTTCCTGTCTCGAGCACATAGGCGTAACTCGCCACGTTCAGGGCAAGCTCTGCATTCTGTTCCACCAACACGACTGGAACACCCTGCTTCACTATGGCCTCGATGATACGGACGATCTCCTGGATGATCACCGGGGCCAAGCCCATCGACGGTTCATCGAGCAGCAACAGGCGCGGTTTCGACATCAAGGCGCGGCCGATCGCCACCATCTGCTGCTCACCACCCGACATCGTCTTGGCCCATTGCCGCCGGCGCTCCTTCAACCGCGGAAACCGGCCAAAGACATCTTCCAGGTCGCCTTCGACCTCTGCCCTTTGCGTGCGCAGAAAGGCTCCGGTGCGCAGGTTTTCCTCAACCGTCAGATCAGGAAAAATCCGCCGTCCTTCCGGCACGTGCGCGATACCGCGCGCCACTACCTTATCAGCCGGCAGGGTGTCGATCCGCTCACCGTCAAACCAGATCTCACCGCTGGTCACCGGGGTCAGGCCGGAAATAGCGCGCAACGTTGTGCTCTTGCCGGCTCCGTTGGCCCCGATCATCGTTACGATACCGTCGGACGGCACTTGTATAGACACACCCTTCAGCGCGGCAACCTTGTTGTAGTGGACGTGGATGTCGCGCAACTCAAGCAGCATGGTCGGCACTCCCGAGATACGCTTCGATCACCTGCGGGTTGTTGCGCACCTCCTGCGGCGTACCTTCGGCCAGCAGCGAACCGAAGTTCATCACCGTGATGGTGTCACAAAGCCCCATGATCGCCTGCATGTCATGTTCCACCAACATCACGGTGATGCCGCGTTGGCGAACGTCGCGCACCAGCTGCATCATGCGGGTGGTCTCTTCAGGATTCATGCCAGTGAACGGCTCGTCCAGCAGAATGATTTTCGGATCAGCCGCCAATGCCACTGCCATGCCGAGGGCGCGCTGATGGCCATGTGCCAGATTGGCGGCGAGTTCATCGCGCATCGACTCCAGACTGAAGAACTCAAGCAACTCCTCAGCCTTTGCCGTGGCATGCACTTCGACCTCGCGGTCCGTACCAAGAACGCGGCCGATGAATCCGGACCGTGCCGAACTGTGACAACCGACCCGCACATTGTCGATGACCGTGAATTCCTTGAACAGTGTCGTACCCTGAAAGGTGCGGATCAGACCAATCTCGGCAAGCTTTGCCGTCTTCATGCCGGAAACATCGCGGCCTTGATAAATGACCTGGCCGCTGGTGGGCGCATAGAAACCGCTGATCAAATTGAATGTCGTGGTCTTGCCGGCTCCGTTCGGCCCGATCAACCCGTGAATAGCACCAGGCATGACTGCAAAGTTCAGCTGGTTGACGGCAATCAGCCCGCCGAAATGGCGGCTCAGATCTTTGACCTGGAGGACGGGTTCACTCATGGGCTCTTCTCCGGTTCGAGCACCTCGCCGGTTTTCTTGACACGCCCTGAAAACCATCCTTTCACCTTGGGAATCAGACTCTCCAGACCGTCCGGCAGGAACAGCACCGAAACGATCAGGATACCGCCGTAGATCATCGGTCGTGCCGTGTCGAAACCGAGCGAGCGCAGAATCACTTCATTCATCACCGTCAGCACTACGACCCCGATGATCGGTCCGTAAAAGGTCACTGTTCCACCGACGATTGCCCAGATTAGCACGAACACCATTTCCTCAACGTCGAACCGGGTAGGGTTGATGGTACCGATGTAATGGGCATAAAGCGCGCCACTCAGACCGGCAAAGAAGGACGCCAGCACGAAGGCCAGCATGCGATACCGGAACGTGTCGACGCCAACCGATTCCGCCAACTTGTCTTGCCAGTGGATCGCATGAAAGGTTAGCCCGATGCGTGATCGCTCGATCCTGTAGAGCACAAACAGGCTGACCGCGACGACGAACAGGCAAAGATAGTAATAGATCTCCGGTTCAAAGAATGAAATCGACCCGATGTCGGGAAAGCCCGGGATCAGCTTGAGCCCTTTGGGACCGCCGAATGGATAGGTAAAATATTTCCAGATCAGGCGGATCACCTCGCCAGCGGCAAAGGAACCGATCAGAAAATAAAATCCCTTCATACGGAACAGCGGGAAGCTGAGGATTGCCGCCACACCGCCAGCGGATGCTGCACCTAGCAGCATTGAAATCGGCACCGGAATCCCCAGACGTTTGGAAAACAGGGCGCTGGCATAGGCGCCCACACCCATGATCACCACATGGCCCAGCGACCACTCGCCGGTCAACGTCATCAGTCGGTACGACGAAACCAGCAGCACATTGATGATCAGCAGGACGGCAATTTCACGCTGGGAGTATGACAGCACCTGCGGCAGTACCAAGAGCCCCACCAGCAGGCAGAACCCCAGCAGCCAGGACCATATGTTCGCCTTAGCCCTAGGCACGCTCTTTGGTCCCGAACAGACCCGTAGGTTTGATCACCAGAACCAGCAGCATCAACAAGAGCCCGGTGATGTCGGCAACCACACCGTCATAGAACGTGGTCACAAATGTGTGGACAAACGCATAGAGCACTGCGGCAACGACCGCGCCTTCCAATTGACCGATACCGCCTACGATGATGATGATGAATGCGGTAACGATCACCGAATGGCCCATATAGGGCGTGGGGCTGACCAAGGGCGCGGTGAGAGCACCTGCGACACCGGCGAGACCGGCACCGATGAACATGGCAATACGAGAAATTTGAGACAGTGAAATGCCCTGTAGCGCAGCGGCTTCCCTGTCCTGGGCACAGGCCCGCATGGCCCAGCCGAATTTCGTCTTGCGCAAAAATAAATGCAAAAGAGACAGAAGGACAATCGCCGCGATGATCACAAACAGGCGCTGATGGGTCAGAACAACACCTTCGATCAGTTCGAATTTTGCCTGTGTGGGCGGTCTAATGTGCGCCATACGCACGCCAAACCCGAGGACCGCGCTGGTTTGTAGAATAAGCAGAAAGCCGATTGACGCGATCAAGCCACCAAGTGGGTTGTCACGCAACGGTTTGAAGAACGACTGCTCCATCAGCAGTCCAAGCAACCCGACAAAGATCAGACCGGCGACGACGGTTACGAAGAACGGCACGCCAACCTGCGAATAAAGTGCGACAACCGTGTACGCACCGGCCATGTACAATTCACCATGGGCAAAATTGATCACGCCCATGACACCAAAAATCAGCACCAGACCGACGGCAATCAGAGACATGTAGCTGGCTGCGTAAACCGCATTGACAACGGTTTGGAGAATGAGCTCGGTCATGATCTAGGGTCGGCTTTCCGGTCGTCGCAGTACACTTGCTGGTCACGGCACGAAATACAAGACGGCCATTAGAGCGTTTCTTTCTCATGTGGAACCATTTGATGGTCCAAATCCGGTCACTCGGCTAGTTACGGAACGCAGCGCGATGTGGGTCATCGGGCAAGTTTCGTAACGACGTCCGATGGCCGGATTTGGGCCGCCGAAGGCCGTGTTTGTGCGCCCGCTGGACGTCGTTATGCTCCGCTTGTGGTCAACCAGACCACGGCGCGAAGCATGCCTAGCCAGCAGACGCAGAAACGCGGTCAAATGACTCCACATGAGAAAGAAACGCTCTAGGGTCTGTCGATTTGGGATCAATTCTGCTTCTCCCGCGTAGGCAACTTGCCATTTGACCGGCCGGCATTCTTGCACCAACCTGATGGGCACAGCATTCAAATG
>JAEKFU010000589.1 GCA_016522385.1 Pseudomonadota bacterium | reverse complement strand
GTGACAATTGCAGGCATGACTTTGACGGGCCGTATTTTGAGTGAGTTTCGTAGATAATCCGGCGCCGTAGGCTCACCGCCTTCAAGTCGGAATTTGCGCACAAAGCGCCAAAAACAAACGCATACCTGTAATTGTCACCACACCCTAGTATGAATGGGTGCAAGTTTCTGAATTGCGTCGCCCGAATATGCGCAAGGGTTTAAGGTTGCATAAATTTTTGTATGCAATTTATGGGGGCAGTCGTCTGTGTTCCACAAAACGGTGCGCATTTCAGAATGAACACTATCAGCAGTTCCAATCCAGCAGAACAATCGAAACAACGCGAACAGTCACCAACCTGCTCCGAATTCCAGGCGGCTTTGAAGCTTGCCGGGCAGGCGTTCAAGTTTGCCGAGGAGTATCAAACTCCGCCGGTACCGAAGGCCTACGAGGTTTGGTACTCGTATGCGGGGGGCGAGTGCGACCAGATCAACAACCGCATTGATGCCATCATTGAAAATGGCGGCGCCTTTAGCTCTTATGAGATCGAACAAATTTGCGATCAGTTGCGCCAAGCAGGCGAAGCTGACCATGAACACCCGGAAGCAACAGGTCAGAAGCTTGACAAAGAGATGGACGCGATCCTTTCGCTTGTACGGACTTATCTTGCCTCAAGCGAGAGTTTTTCGGGTTCGCTGAACCGTACGGCTCAGTCACTTTCGGATGCTGCAAAGCCGGAGCAGGTCCGCAAAACAATCGAGCTGCTGATTACCGAAAATGACAAGATGCGCAATGAGACGGCGAAGCTGAACAGCAGTCTAGAGCAGACCAAGCAGCAGGTGCAGGAACTGCGCACAAATCTGGAAAAGGCTCGCGAAAGCGGCCTGCGCGATGCCCTGACAAATCTTGGCAATCGCCGGCGTTTCGAATTGGTCCTGGCCAAGGAAATCGCTGAAGCACATGCTGAGAAGACGGAATTGTGTCTGGCAATCGGTGACCTCGATCATTTCAAGAGGGTCAATGATACATTCGGCCATCCGATCGGCGACGAGGTCCTGAAATTCTTTGCATCCTTGTTGACAAAGAATGTCAAGGGACGCGATACCGCGGCACGTTATGGTGGTGAAGAATTCGCAATTATCCTCCCAATTACAAAGTTGGCGGATGCTAAGAATTTGATCGAGCAGATCAGAAGCCAGTTGGAAACCACCGACCTGGTGCTCAGCAAGAGTCAGAAACCGCTTGGGAAAGTGACCGCCTCGTTCGGTATCGCCAAATTGCGCGAGAGTGACGACCCTCTGTCACTGGTTGAGCGCGCTGACGCCAAACTCTACGAGGCTAAGCACGCCGGCAGAAACCGAGTCCTCTGCGATGACGCCGGCTAGAGCGTGTCTTTGTCAAATGGTTCCATATGACAAAGACACGCTCTAGGCGTGAGGAATGCCGCACTTGGCTGTGTCACCATTGGGGCGCTTCTGCAAATTTGTCGGTCTTGATTCGACAAACTAGCTCCATTGGCAGGATTTGCCGCGCGGCGGATAACCCGGCCTCGACTGGTCAACTCAGGTCAGCGGCTTCAATGGTTCCACGCTGTGGAAATCAACGCCGTTTTTGATCACTTGCGACAAGATGAAATGCTTTCCTGCTCGGAGTGTGTAAACCTTCCAATTCGATTCGTAGCGTTGTTGTGTTTCATAGGATAGGCGTCATCGCAACGACTAACGAGGCCTGTGGTGTCGGTTCAATTGGCTGCGGCATGTGATCATGCGTCAGAGACATCTGGCACTCGCGTGTGGATAGCGCTGGCGATGTGGGTCGCCATTTCAATAACGCTTTTGAGTGGAGCTTACCCAGCCAGCGCGTCGATCTACGATGCCCAAGTCGAAAGCCGGATCAAGCTGACGGCGAAACAACGGCCGAAAGTGCGACGCATTATCAACCGGAGCAACAGCGATCTAGTCCGGGCACTGCGAAAATACGGCATCGATCCGTACGATCCGCGACCACGGTTATTCAAATTGATGGGGGCGTCGCGCGACCTGAGAGCAGTTGGCCGCCGTACGCGTTTGCAGCTGGCCAGAGTGTTGACTGCCAAGCAGATGAGGCAGTACGACGTCCTGGTCAGGCAAGTCGAACGACGGGTTCGAAGAGCAATCATGCCACGTCTGACGGCAAAGAAGACGAAAAAGCGGGACGGTAAGTGATTGGCCCAGGGCAGTGGCCTGCCTCATTGTCGCTTTGTAATCATTGGATTCAAATTGCGACGACCATGACACACCATGCCGGGACCTCATCGTCGTTGTGCCTGCGGCAACGCTCGACTCGGTGCGAGCGAGTGCCGTCCTAGCCAATGTAGGCCACGGACCGAAACTTCAGACCAACTTCATCGTTCTTCCGCCACACCTGATCGCAATCTGCCAAAATATGTTTATCCGGTACGCATAGTTTGAAACGCATTGGCACAAAATCACCGCTGCAGAGCTTAATCCGCGCCCCGCTATCTGAAATGTCGCACACTACACACGATATTGCGTCAGGGTTTCCCTTCACGAATGTCAGCGCTTCGTCTTCGAGAGTTCGCCGCGAAGACCCCCGGCGGTCAGCCTCAGGAACAATTTCTCCCGCAAGATTGGTCGCCTTCATTCTAAACCCCCAGTCTTTCACCTTAATTCGTACCTAATCTAATCTCGCCCATAGGCATAGAACCTAGATGGGGAGGACAATATCAACGTAAGATTAAGTTAGCGCTAATGGCCAAATTGGCGTCCTAATTAAATTGCTGAAATTCTTGGTCGCAGAGGTGGGACGGCCAGAAGTTGGGTGTTCAACGGAGCAGGAGGCAGGCAATCGCCAAGCAAGACCCCACGGGGGTCGGCAAATGGCTTGGTCGATATCCAGCAGTGGCACTCTGGGAATGGCCCCGACGGGTTGGTGTG
>JAEKFU010000587.1 GCA_016522385.1 Pseudomonadota bacterium | reverse complement strand
ATCCAATGCGGTTGGGCCTTGCGCGTCATCCATTGATAGGCATTTATCTTTAGACCATTCGACGATGCTTCAGAGGGTCCGATGAAGAAGACGCTGAAATATTGGGGGTGGGGTTACGATAGCGATGGCCTCAACGCTGGCGAGACACAGGAGCTGCTTGGGACATTCGCCAACGGCTATGGCATCCGCCCGACCGATAACGGTGTCTTTCCGCCGCTCGAAGAAGTCGTACTCACCGCACCACGGCTGACGCCGCCGACAAGCCTCGCAAAGATCTGTTCCTTCGAAAAGTACGAACGCGTCCTTCACGCCTTCGGTCAGTCGCAGCCCGACTCCATTCGCATTTACATGCGCGACTTCGCACACGCTCCCGACGTGGTTGCCTATCCTGAAAGCGCAAAAGACATCGTCGCACTCTTCGACTGGTGTGTCGACGTTGGCGCGGCGCTCATCCCCTATGGTGCAGGCTCATCCGTCGTGGGTGGCGTGACCAGCGATGTGGGGAGCGACTATAACGGTACGGTGAGCGCCGACATGAGCCGTATGGGGCGGGTTCTGGAGATCGACGAAGTCAGCCGCGCCGCCCTGATCCAAGGGGGCGCGCGAGGCCCGGCGCTTGAAGCGCAGCTTAAACCCAGCGGGCTGACCCTTCGACATTTCCCCCAGAGCTTTGAGCACTCGACCTTCGGCGGCTGGGTGGCGACGCGATCGGGCGGCCACTTTGCGACGCTATACACTCATATCGACGACCTGGTCGAGAACGTCACCATGGTCACACCGGCGGGCGAGATGGTCTCACGCCGGCTTCCGGGCTCTGGCGCAGGGCCAAGCCCCGATCGCTTGATGATCGGATCCGAGGGGGCGCTGGGCATCATCACCGAGGGTTGGGTCAGGCTACAGGGCCGGCCCACCTTCAAGGCGACCGCGGGCTTCCGATTTGTCAATTTTCTCGACGCGGCGCGGGCGGTACGTGCGGTGGCTCAGGCAGGGCTCTACCCTGCCAATGTGCGGATCGTCGATGACGTAGAACTTAACGTCAACGGCGCGGGTGACGGCAGCTTCACGCTGATGGTGGTCTCGTTCGAAAGTTCCGACCATCCCGTCGATGCCTGGATGGCACGGGCCGAGCAATGCTGTCTGGATCACGGCGCAACGATCGATGTGGGCTGGCACGACAATCCACAGGCCAACCTTCAAGGTGCGGTAGGTGCCTGGCGCGAGGCCTTCATCCGCATGCCTTACAATCGCGAGCAGCTGACCCCGCGCGGCATAATCTCCGACACTTTTGAGACGGCGATCACGTGGGACAGATTTGAGGGTTTTTATCAGGCGATCCGCGAGGCGACCGCCGACGCCATCCGCGACGTAACTGGACAGACGGGCGCAGTCTCCTGCCGTTTCAGCCATGCCTATCCGGATGGGCCGGCGCCCTATTTCGCGTTTCATGCCCAAGGCCGGAAGGGGTCGCTACTGGAACAGTGGCAGGCGATCAAGGATGCGGCCTCCTATGCGGTGATTCGCGAGGGCGGCACGATCACCCACCACCATGCCGTCGGCCGCGATCACCAGAAATGGTACGAACAACAGCGCCCGGTCCTGTTCGGTGACATTCTCGGTGCCGCCAAGCAGCGCCTCGATCCCAAGGGCATTCTCAACCCAGGTGTCGTAGTGCGCTGACAATCGCGATACGGCTATATTCAAGACCACGTCATCCGTGCGTCGCGGCCCATCCGGCTTCCACGGCATGACCGTCGAGGAGGGCGTGATGGGTGTTGCCCCAATAGAGTCACTATGTGCGACGAAATCCAAAAGTCGGCTTCAACGAAGTCTCAGCCAAGTGCGGCCGTTGCGATCAATCATTGGCAGAGTTTGGGAAAACAGAGTAGATCTCCGATTGTCGGCGTAGCGACAAAACTGCGGGGTAGCAAAGTCTGTTGAATCGCAACTCTTGGCACGAAGCTACCTATCTGGCTTGGCGCACAAGTAGTCTCCGGTACCGCTGACACCGGACAATATCGGCGTGCAATGGATGAATGACTTTGGTTCCTAAAGAAAGCGAGAATTCAGGATCGGTGGGTAGCAGGTAACAGAATTAGTACTGCAAATGCGGCTAATGAGTACCGTACACCAAAGAATGGCGTTCATAACTATTTGATTTAGTTGATTAAAGTTCCGTAACGTAGTTGCGGGGTCGATTCCGATTCAGTGAACAAATCACTCTAGAATCTCGGAATGTCCGGGAAGGGCACCTGACCGCCGTGGATGTGCATGCGGCCGAGTTCGGCGCAGCGGTGCAGTTGCGGAAAGACCTTGCCGGGATTGAGCAGCCCCTTGTCGTCAAAGGCGCATTTGACGCGTTGTTGCTGATCGAGATCGGTTTCGGAAAACATTTCCGGCATCAGGTCGCGCTTTTCGACACCCACACCGTGTTCGCCGGTGAGCACGCCCCCCGCCTTGACGCAGAGTCTCAGGATATCGCTGCCGAAGTCTTCAGCCTTTTCCAATTCGCCCGGGGCATTGGCGTCATAAAGGATCAGCGGATGCAAATTGCCGTCACCGGCGTGAAAGACGTTGGCGACCCTGAGACCGTATTTGACCGACAACTTGCTCATGCCGGCCAGTACTGACGGCAGTTGATTGCGCGGAATCGTGCCGTCCATACAGTAGTAGTCGGGAGAAATCCGGCCTACCGCCGGAAAGGCAGCCTTGCGGCCGGCCCAGAACGACAGTCTTTCTTCTTCGGATTGAGAAACGCGGATCGATTGCGAGTTGTTATCCATCGCAATTGTGCTGACGCGCTCGATCAGATGATCGACTTCGGCCTCCGGTCCATCCAGCTCGACGATCAACAAAGCTTCGACGTCAAGCGGATAGCCCGCATGCACGAACTCTTCGGCCGCATGGATGGCCGGCTTGTCCATCATCTCCATGCCGCCGGGGATGATTCCTGCAGAAATCACGTCTGCGACGCATTTTCCGGCATCCTCACTTGACGGGAACCCGACCAGGAGTGCGCGCGCACTCTCCGGCTTCTGCAGAATGCGTACGGTGACTTCGGTCACGACGCCCAACAACCCTTCAGAACCGGTCATCAGCCCAAGCAGGTCATAGCCAGCTGCATCGAGATGCTTGCCGCCAATTCTCAGCACTTCACCGCTGATCAGCACCAACTCAATGCCCAGGATATTGTTGGTCGTCAGACCATATTTGAGGCAGTGAACACCGCCGGAATTCTCCGCTACATTGCCACCGATCGTACAGGCGATCTGCGAGGAAGGGTCCGGTGCATAGTAGAACCCGTTGTGCTCAACCGCGTTGGTGATGCCGAGGTTGGTGACACCGGGTTGGGCAGTGACACACCTGTTGTCATAGTCGACCTCCAGAATGCGGTTGAACTTGCCCATTGCCAGCAGCACGCCGTCCTCAAGCGGCAGAGCCCCGCCGGACAGCGATGTCCCACCACCGCGCGGCACCACACGCACCTCGTTGTCATGACAGTATTTCAGGATCGCGCTAACCTGGGCAGTGGTCTCCGGCAGCACCACGACAAGCGGCAACTGCTTGTAGGCGGTCAGACCGTCCGATTCATAAGCCCGCATCTCACTTTGGGTATCGATGACACTTTCCCCGGGACAGATCTGCTTGAGCGCGGAAATGATTTCAGCACGCCGCCGCATCGTCTCGGGCAGCACCTCAGGCATCTTCAATCTGCTCATTTGTTTGTTTCCGGCATGTGAGATTGCGTCGCGCGCACCATGCTTGTTCACGAATTCACCACGATTTATTGTATATAGCGGAACTCGTAACGGCGCCAATAGAGTGTTAGTGATGCTGGTGCGTGCTAGTCCACCATACAAAAACTGGGGCCGAGTTGGCAAAAGGGAACAGAAAAATGAAGTTGAGGATTGCTCTTGTCGCGTTGTTTGCTGCTACCATCAGTAGTGGCGCCCATGCCGAAGGTGATATCGAAGCCGGTATAAAGGTCTACAAGAAATGTAAGGCCTGCCATGTCCCTGACGCAGAAAAAAACAAGGTCGGACCGCATCTCGTCAACATCGTCGACCGCGCCGCAGGCTCGATCGAGGGCTACAAGTACTCCAAGGCCCTGAAGGCCAAGGCCGCAGAGGGGCTGGTCTGGACCATGGAGAATCTCGACGCCTACCTCACCAAGCCGAAAGCCTTTATCCCAAAGGGCAAAATGGCATTCCCCGGCCTGAAGAAACCCAAGGACCGCGTCAACGTGCTCGCCTACCTCAAGTCGCTTACGAAATAACCCAACCGGTTGCGGCGCTAGCGAAATCGTGTGAAGGATAGTCCAGTCCACCGGCGCTCCGGCAGATCGCAAACATGGGTTATCCAATGACGTCAGACCGCCCGCATGTCGGCCTGTTCGTAACCTGCCTGGTCGACTTAATGCGCCCGTCGGTAGGGTTTGCTGCCGTCAGGCTGCTTGAGCAGGCTGGCTGCACCGTCGATGCTCCCGCCGCCCAGACCTGTTGCGGGCAGCCGGCCTATAATACAGGTGACCGCAAGACCACGGCTGAAATTGCCTTGAACGTCATCGAGGCATTTGAACCGTTCGATTATGTCGTGGCACCGTCCGGCTCCTGTGCCGGCATGTTGCGCAAACACTACCCCGGCCTGTTTGATGAAGGGACTGCAGAACGCCGACGCGCCGACGGCTTGGCGGCAAAGACTTTCGAATTGATCTCGTTTCTGGCCGACGTCATGGACGTGAATTCCGTCGATGCTGAGTTTGCACGCAAGGTCACCTATCACGACAGTTGTTCAGGTTACCGCGAGCTGGGCATCAAGTCGCAGCCGCGCCGGCTTCTCGGCTCTGTCAAAGGTCTCGAGCTCGCCGAGATGAAAGATGCGGAGATCTGTTGCGGTTTCGGCGGTACCTTCTGTGTCAAGTATCCTGACATTTCCGACGA
>JAEKFU010000518.1 GCA_016522385.1 Pseudomonadota bacterium | reverse complement strand
GCACCGCAAAGATCGGTAGCGGCAGCCCGAAGGCGATGGCCAGCGTGAACAGCACCAGCTCGCCCACGCCGGTAGTCACCAGCAGATAGATCACCTTCCGCACATTGTCGTAGGCGATACGGCCTTCTTCGATGCCGCCCAGGATTGATGCAAAATTGTCGTCGGCGAGGATAAGGTCGGAGGCGCTTCGGGCAACGTCGGTACCACCCCTGCCCATGGCGACGCCGATATTGGCCGCGCCCAGCGCCGGCGCATCGTTGACGCCGTCGCCGGTGACGGCGACGAAATGCCCGGCCTGCTGCAGAGTCTGAACGAGCAGCAGTTTCTGGATCGGCTCGACGCGCGCAAAGACACGGGCCTGGGTGACGACTGCGGCCAGACCGGCCGGGTCTTCGCCGAGTTCTTGGAGTTCCGTGCCCGTCACCACGTGGTCGCCGGGCTCCGAGATGCCCAAATCGCTGGCGATGGCGAGCGCCGTGGCGGGATGATCGCCGGTCACCATCGCCACGCCGACGCCGGCCCGCCGGCAGGCGGCGACCGCATCGGGAACCTCCGGACGCAGCGGATCGATCAGCCCGACAAGCCCAAGGAACGTCAGGTGGTCGACGGTTTTTGGCCGTTCATGCAACGGAATTCGTTGGGTGGTTTCGCCGCGGGCAACCGCCAGAACGCGATAGCCGGCGCTGGCCAGACGATGCGTCTGCCGCAGCACCTCCTCGCTGTCGACGTCTTCGCACATGGGCAGGATCGTCTCCACCGCGCCTTTTGCATGGATAACGACGGCCGTGCCATGCCGCGTGAAAACGGCTGCGAACCGCCGGTAAGGCTCGTAGGGGATGGTTGCCGTTTCCGGCCATGCCGCGCCGATCGCCTCCAGGTCGATGCCCAACTTGCCGGCCAGCGCCAGAAAGGCCACGTCTACGGTATCGCCGAAGTGTCGGATTTCGCCGTCGCGTCCCACTTCGAGACTTGCTTCGTTGCACACGGCCCCGGTTTCGGAGAGCCGCCGCGCCATGTCCATCGCCTGCGGAGTCGGCGCACCGCCATCCTGCGTAATTTCGCCCAACGGCCGGTAGCCCTCGCCGCCGACTTCCAGCTCACCCTGGCCCGGCAGCCACAGCCGCCGGACAGTCAGCTCGTTGACGGTCAACGTGCCGGTCTTGTCGCTGGCGACCATGGTGCAGGCTCCCAGCCCCTCGACTGCGGGCAGCGCGCGTACAATGACGTTGCGGCGCGCCATGCGCCTCGTGCCGATGGCCAGCGCCACCGTGATCGCGACCGGCATGCCCTCCGGGATCGCCGCCACGGCCAGCGCCACCGCGACGAAAAATACCTGAGCCAGGCTAAGACCCTGCAGCAGCTGGACCGTCGCCAAAACCAGGATCACCGCGACCATGGCATAGCCGACGCGGCGGGCGAACCGTTCCAACCGTTGCACCAGGGGTGGGGGTGGCAATTCCGCCGCGGCAAGCGCCTGCGCGATCCGCCCGATCTCGGTATGGGGGCCGGTGCGCGCCACCATGCCGACCGCCCGGCCGGACAGCACCACTGTGCCCGCATGCAGCAGCGTCAGGCGGTCGCCGAGCGGTGCATCGTCCGGCAATACCGCACTGGCGTCCTTTACGACAGGCAGCGATTCGCCGGTCAGCAGCGATTCGTCGACGCGCAGATCCGTGCCCGTCGTGAGCCTGATATCCGCGGGGACCATGCCACCCGCCGCTAGTTCGACAATATCGCCGGGGACGAGTTCGGCCGCGTCGACCTTACGGTGCGCGCCGTCGCGCCGGACGATCGCCGTTTTCTGGACCAGCGAATCGAGCGCGGCGGCGCTGGTCGCGGCCTTCCATTCCTGAGTCGCGCCGATGACGGCGTTGACCTGCAGCACCACGAAGATGAAGCCGGCGTCGCTCCATTCCCCGATCGCCAGAGAGACAAGCGACGCCGCTAGCAGAAGGTAGATCAGCGGACTCTTGAACTGGCGTAGATAGACGGTCAGCGGCCCGGCCATGGGCCGGCGCGGCAGTTTGTTTTCGCCGAATGTTTCGCGCCGGGCTCTTACCTCCTCGTCGCACAGCCCTGCCCTGCCCGTCTGCAGCAGGCACGTCGCCTCCTCCGCCGATATGGCATGCCACCGGCTTTCCAGAATATCGGAGATTGCCGGCGCTTGCCTGCGGACCGACATTTGATCGTCGTTGCGCATGTTGCAGGCACAGTATTGCCGAAGACCCAACGGAGCAAATGATCCGCGTCAAACTCTCTAGGGTCTGTTGAGTATCAGGGTCCGGTTCGCTGTTCATACGCACGTCAAAAATGACCGAGTCGGGTCAACATGAGACGTTTCAGCCCGTATCCTGAGGAGTCCGTTACCGGCCCTCAAGCGGAGCAAATCGCCGAAAAAGCGGACATGCGACTTTTGAATGTCGGTTATTGGGGGTACAGCGGACTCCTTGCGAAAGGGGTCAATACTTCCGTTCAGTGCCAAAGGAGAAGATCATGCTGCCGATGCAACATGGACACGCCAGATTATCCATGATCTTATTTCGACCAGATCGAAAGTGTCTCAAGGGTGTCATCAACGAACTTACTGTAAAGCTAGAACTTGACCGATATCGAAGATCTCATCAGAGCTCGCAGACCGGGGTGGTCGCTTGAGCAACCCTTCTATATGAGCCAGTCCATCCACGATTTGGACATGGAACGCGTTTTCCGCAAGAGTTGGCTGTTTGCCGGGCATGCCTGTGAAATCAAGAGGCCGGGAGATTTCTTCACTTTTGATGTTGCAGGTGATTCCCTCATTGTTATTCGGCAAAAAGACGGCTCAATTTCCGCTTTGTTCAATGTTTGCCGGCATCGGGGTTCATTAATCTGCAAAGCATCGTCGGGCCATGCGAGGCGCTTGGTTTGCCCTTATCATCAATGGACTTATGACACCGATGGCAGCCTCCTTCACAACAGCTGGATGCCGCAGGATTTTGACAAATCTGCATTCGGCCTGGACCGGGCACATGTTCGGGTCGTTGCCGGTCTGATCTTCGTTAACCTGGCAAAAAAGCCGCAGCAATTTGAGCCTGAGCGTGATTTGGAAAAACTCCTCGACATGCAAGGCATGGAGAGCGGCAAGGTTGCCTACACGGAGACATACGACATTGCGGCAAACTGGAAGCTTGTGATCGAAAACCAACGCGAGTGCTATCATTGCCTTGCAAAACATAAGGACTATGCGCGCATCCAACTGGATACAGACATCCACGATCCTGACAAGCGAGAGACAATCGCGGCACGCAATGAAGAAGCACGCATTAAGTGGAAGGCGCTCGGTCTTGACGTCAGCATGGTGCGATCGGATTCTAATTTTAACGGCACGTGGTGGCGCACAAACAGAACACCGTTTCGCAGACCCTGCGTCTCTGAAACAATGGACGGCAGACCGGTTGCACCGCTGATGGGGGCCTATCCTGATCCTGATGTGGGCAATGCCCGCGCCAACACCTATCCCAACTTCTGGTTGCATGCGTCTTGCGACCACGTCCACACAATGCGTGTGACACCCATTGGCGCAACAACAACGCGCATCAAGGCGAGCTGGATTGTCAGAGAGGATTCGATTGAGGATACGGACTATTGCATCAATGAGTTGATCGCTTTCTCAAAGCTTGTGAATGATGAAGATCAGGCCATAGTTACTGATCAAGCGATTGGCGTCGCCTCATCGCGTTATCAACCCGGCCCTTATTCATCGGTCAAGGAAGCTGCCGTGGAACATTTCGTGGCTTGGTACATAAGCCGTCTTTCGCGCTAGATCAGGATCGATTTTGATTGATTCAATCAATTTCGATCGTGCTCTAGGAAAGACGGACCAGTGACTTCCAAAGTGGGTCAACTTGAAACGTTTCAGCCGACGTCCTGATGAGTCCGTTGTTGGACCTAAACAGACGAAATCGACGCCAAAGCAGACTGGGACCCAACCCACGGAAACCATCAAGGCCAGCGGTCAAGTGCACCGCAACAACAGGCCGGACACAAGACAGTACCCGACCCAAAGT
>JAEKFU010000500.1 GCA_016522385.1 Pseudomonadota bacterium | reverse complement strand
TCGGCGCTTTTCTTAGCGCCGGAACGAAAGGTGCTCTGTCTTTTGAGTGCTTCAAATCCAGAATCAGTTTCTAGAGCCGCTTCAGTGCCGACGCAGCACGAACTGATCTCGCGTGCTACGTCCATCTTCTCGCTGAGGAACACGACCTGCCCGATGTCACGCCGATCTTTTGTTGGTGGATGTTTTCGGTTCGCCATTGTCTTCTCCTGTGAATGCCAAGTGGACCATCTTTGAGTCTAACGGTCAATCCAATCTACCGCCTTCGCTCGGGGATCAATCCGCTGGGGGTGAAGCGCAAGACCAGCAGCAGGATCAGTCCCATGGTCATCAGGCGCATGTGGGCAGCACTTTTGAGCAAATGTAGTCGGAGCGCGTTGTCCTCAGCCATCCCGGAGGTGATGGTGTCCATCAGCCACAAGCCGATCGGCTCGGCCTCGACCCAAAAGAACCAGATCAGAAAACCGCCAAGGACGGCGCCCCAGTTGTTGCCGGAGCCGCCGACAATGACCATGACCCAGATTAGGAAAGTAAAGCGCAGCGGCTGGTAGGATGCCGGGGTGAATTGGCCATCAAGTGTGGTAAGCATGGCGCCGGCGATGCCTATGACCGCCGAGCCGAGTACGAAGACCTGAAGGTGCCGGCTGGTGACATCCTTGCCCATGGCGTTGGCGGCGGTTTCATTGTCGCGGATGGCGCGCATCATGCGACCCCACGGCGAATTGAGCGCACGCTCGGAAAGCCACAGCACAATGAGTAGGACCGATGCAAACAGGCCAGCATAGCAAAGCTTGACGAAGATCGATGAAAACTCGACAGTCGACACACCCATGCTGTTGGCCCAATCCTGAAACCATTCGCTGCGCTGCAGATTGATCTCGTAAGGGACGGGGCGTGGCAAACCGCTAACGTTCTTAACGCCGCGGGCCAACCAGTCCTCGTTCTTCAACATGGCGACAATGATCTCGGATATGCCCAGTGTGGCAATCGCCAGATAATCCGAACGCAAACCGAGCGAAATCTTGCCGACCACCCAGGCAGCACCCGCCGCAAAGACGCCGCCAACGATCCAGGCAAAGATGATAGGCAGCCCGAAACCGCCAAGAAATCCGGTCTTGGCCGGCTCGACCGCCTCTATCGCATCCACTGCGGGTTCAAAAAATATTCGGGCGATGAAATACCCGGCAATGGCAACAAGGACTGCCGCCCAGACACGCAGAATTCCGGCACCCTTCAGCCGGCTGTAGATCGCGACTGATATGATGATCGTTATGAGCGCGATGACGAGCGAGGCAATGATGCCGAAGCCACCGGCAGACCAGGCTGCAGCGACCGGCGGCGTTGAAATCACAACACCGGCCAACCCGCCGAGGGCGGCAAATCCCATGACGCCAACATTGAACAAGCCTGCATAGCCCCACTGGATATTGACCCCGAGCGCCATGACCGCTGAGATCAGGCAGAGGTTCAAGATCGCCAGGGCCAGGGACCAGCTCTGCATGAATCCGACGAGGGCGATCAATAGCGCCATGACCGCGAAGAGGCCAAAATTCTTGAGCCGGCCGATCACAACGCCCTCCCGCTGAAAATTCCTGTCGGTTTCACCAGCAATACCAACACCAGAATGACGAAAGACACGGCGAACTTGTAGTCGGTTGACAACAATTGCACGAGGCCTTCGGGGGCCCAATTTTCCGGCAACAAATAGGCAAGGAATTTCCTGTAGGCGAAGGTAAAGGAAACTTCGGAGAAGGCGACTACAAATCCGCCGGCGATGGCGCCAAGCGGGTTGCCGAGGCCGCCGACGATGGCGGATGCGAAAAGGGGCAGCAGAATTTGCAAATAGACAAACGGCTTGAAACTCTTGTCGAGACCATAGAGCGTGCCGGCGATGGTAGCGAGGATGGCAGTGAATATCCAGGCGACCATGACCACCTTGTCCGGGTTGATGCCTGACAGCAGAGCCAGGTCCTCATTGTCGGAATAGGCCCGCATCGACTTGCCGGTACGAGTCTGGTTGAGGAACCAGAACAGGGCGATGACGATGACGATTGCGGTGATGACGGTAATGCCCTGGGTAGTTTTGATGGCAAGACCTTCCCTAAGGCCACTGAGCTGCTTGAACTCACGGGCAGTGATGATGAAGCGTTCGCCGTCGGTAAAGGTTTGATCCCTGGGGCCTATGACAAAACGAACGATACCGTTCATCAGAAACATCACGCCGACCGAAGCAATCAGAAAGATCACCGGTGGGGATTTCTGATTGCGATAGAATCGATAGACCCATTTGTCAGTCAACAGGACGAGGACGATCGTAGCGGCAATGCCTACCGGCAATGCCAGCAATGCGGTCGGCAGCGGACCAAGACCTACGCCTCGCGCTTGCAGGAACCATGTCACCAGGATGGTGATCATCGTGCCGAAGGCCATGGTCTCGCCATGGGCGAAGTTGGAAAAGCGCAGGATGCCATAGACCAGCGTGATGCCGAGTGCGCCGAGGGCGAGCTGACTGCCATAGGCCAGACCCGGTACGATAAGAAAGTTGGTAATCAGCACGATGGCGTTCAGAACATCTTCCATCGGCTCAACCTCCCAGAAACGCCGCCCGGACTTCCGGGTCGGCCATCAAGGCTGCGCCGGTGTCGGTGTAGCGGTTTCTTCCCTGCACCAGGACGAATCCGGTGTCGGCAATGTTGAGAGCCTGCTTTGCGTTCTGCTCGACCATCAGGATGGCGATGCCGGTGCGGGCTATCTCGATAACACGGTCGAACAACTCGTCCATGACAATGGGGGAGACGCCTGCGGTCGGTTCATCGAGCATGAGCACCTCTGGCCGGGTCATCAAGGCGCGACCGATAGCGACTTGCTGACGCTGGCCGCCGGATAACTCTCCGGCCGGCTGACGGCGTTTTTCCTCCAGAACCGGAAAAAGCTCGAAGACCTGCTGCATGGTCTCCGCAACTCCATGTTCACGGATGAAGGCCCCCATCTCGAGGTTCTCTTCAACGGTCATTGAAGTGAAGACATTATTGTTCTGGGGCACGAAACCCATGCCCTTGAGCACCCGTGCCTGCGGCGTAAGCCCGGTAATGTCCTCATCGCCAATCAGCACCCGCCCTTCCCGCAGCGACAGCATGCCGAAGATTGCCTTCATGGCCGTCGACTTGCCGGCACCATTCGGCCCGACAACAACGGCTATCTCTCCCTTGTCGACAGCGATCGTGCAATCGTGAAGAATGTCTGCGCCACCATAGCCGCCCGTCATATGTTCGCCGATGAGATAGCTCATGCGCGCGCCTCAGGGCGGTTCTTGAGGCCAGTGCCGAGATAGGCTTCGATCACTGCCTCATCAGCTCGGATCTCATCGATCGATCCCTCGGCCAGCACGTGACCTTCGGCCATGCAGATGACCGGGTCGCAGAGCCTGGAGATGAAGTCCATGTCGTGCTCGATCATGCAGAACGTGTAACCACGCTCTTTGTTGAGGCGTTGGATGGCATCACCGACGGTGTTCAAGAGCGTACGGTTGACACCGGCGCCGACCTCATCAAGGAAGACGATCTTGGCATCGACCATCATGGTGCGGCCGAGCTCGAGCAACTTCTTCTGACCGCCGGAAAGATTGCCGGCCAGTTCATCCGCGACCTGGTTGATCTCGAGAAATTCGATGACGTCATCGGCCTTGGCGCGAACTCTTTCCTCTTCGGCACGCACCGTCGCCGGGCGCAGCCAGGCGTTGATCAGATTCTCGCCCGACTGAGAGGCCGGCACCATCATCAGGTTCTCGCGCACAGTCAGTGTTGAGAATTCATGGGCAATCTGGAAGG
>JAEKFU010000457.1 GCA_016522385.1 Pseudomonadota bacterium | reverse complement strand
GCCGCATCGGTCTGCACGAAATCCTCGACCGCGTTGAACCCGACACCTGAGCGATGCACTGCCGAGACAGTGCCACAAGTCATCGACAAACCCAACCCAAAGGCATTGCCGATCGCGCAGGCCGGTTGGCCGAGCCGCGCGTCACCTGAAAATGACAGCGGCGGGAGCGGCTCCTCCATGGTCAAGAGAGCAAGGTCCGTTGCCTTGTCCACCGCAACCAGGCGCGCAGGCACGATGACCCCTTGGCTGGACCGCACGTGGATGTCATGCGCCTGGCCCAGGACATGCGCCGCCGTCACCACCGAGCGGCCGTCGCCGATCACCACGCCGGAGCCTTCCGGCTCAGCAGCGTTAGCCGGCCCGTCCGGCCACTGCGGCAGGACGCTGACGACAGATGACACGGCCGCCGCTGCATCGTCCGCGCGCGCTGAATGTCCACATCCTGCGGACAACATGACGGCAAGCGCTGCCAGCGCCAGCTTGTTCATAATGCTACGCAACCGGGCTCTGCACAGCGTCAGTTCAACCGCACGCTATTGCTCTTGTTGACCTGCTCGGCAGACATCTCCATCCGGTCAAGGCCCACAGCGGCAATTACCGCGATCCCCACCATCGCTACCATGGCGAACACGAACGCCCTCATTGGACCGTCTAGCCTCCCGACTTGGTTTCGTCTGTTGGCGCCACATTGGTGGCTCGTTTCAAGAACTTGATCAAAGCCAGCCGTTCGTGCGCCTTGCTCATCTTCTGCAACGGCATTTTCGATCCCGGTACGAAATGTTCCGGCCCTTCGGCAAACAGCTGATCAATGGTTTTTTCATTCCACACGAAATCGGCGTTTTTTAGTGTCTTCGAATAGATATAGCCCGGTACCGTGCCGACCTTGCGGCCGAATAGACCGATGAGCGACGGCCCTGCCCGATTGGCATGATCTTCGCCGAGAGAATGACAGATCGAGCACTTGCGCGCAAACTGCCGTTCGCCAGGTCCGAGTCCTTCAGATTTCTGAAAACGTCGCGGCACATCGCTTTGCGCGACCTCAAACGGGCGGTCTGGATCCATCTGCCAATAGGCCACGTGATCGTCGAGCCCTCCGAAATACATGCCCTTTGCATCGGAAGAAATCGCCAATGCCCAAACTGGGCCGTCCGCGAACTGATGTCGGTATTTGGGCAGCCAGCGATCAATATCCCACACATAGATTAGGCCATCACCGCTACCCGCGGCTGCGACGTCATTCTTTGCTGAAACGGTCAGAGAAAGGACAGGTCGCTCAAACTTGTGCAGCTTCTGCCCCGGCTGTCCGGTGGAAAGGTCAACCACTCCGACCGTCCCGTCGAGCGCGCCAAACAGGAGGCGGCGCCCATCACCGATTGCAGCCAGCACGTTGATACCCCAACCGTGCTTGTAGACAACCCGCTCCAGTTCGCCATCTTCAACCCGCCATTGGCGAATCTCACCGCCGTATCCGGCCGAGTAGACAAACTTGCCATCCCTCGAAAACACCACCGAATTGACCGTATTTACATGCCCTTTGAGCAATGGACCGGCTGTAAGGTTGGTCAGGTCCCACAAACGCGCTGTACGGTCCCAGGCGGCTGAAGCCGCCCATTTGCCATCATTCGAGACTGCGACATGGACCACTTTGTGCGTATGACCCTTGAACCGGTGCACCAGCCGGCCACTGGGAAGATCCCATACGGCGACGGTGCCATCATCGCTCGCGGTGATCGCCCAGTCCGTTCCGGGTACAAACTTCACTGAATTGACCGCGCCGTCATGGTCCGCAATACGGCCGACGACCTCAGGCGCACCCTCGCCCAATCGCCAGTGGATCATCGAATAGTCGAAACTGCCGGTCAGCGCCGTCTTCCCATCGGGCGAGATCACCACGGACTTCACCGGACCGCCATGTCCCCGCAAGGTATTGTCTTCGGCGTGTGCTGAAATCGCCGATACGATACTGAAGCACAGCATGAAGGTTACTGTCCGCCAACTGCGCGCAGGCATCAAATCCCCTCTATCACGGCGTTTGGGACAACTCTCATCACCAGTTCCGCACCATACCCGTCCGCTTACTCCGCAGGCTCGCCCTTCACGGCCTCATCCTTCACGGCCTCTTCCTTCGAGAGCCGGTCCACTGAATCACGCTCGGCATTGAGTGTGCCCGCTGCATCAAGTTCTTCAACCCACAATGAGTGGTGCTCCTTGGCCCAGTTCAGGTCGACCCGCCCGGATCCCATTGCGGCAAAGGCCCCCTCCATGCCGATCGAGCCGATATAGATATGTGCAATTACCACCACGATCAGCGCCACTGAGACAATCGAATGCCACAATTGGGCATACTGCATCTCCTGGATGGGCGTCACCGCGGTGGGCAGGTTGAAACCAAATACGTTGAGCAAGGCAAAAGTGTCGGCGAACATCGTCGTTTGGAACGGAAACAACAATGCAATACCTGTGAGGCTGATCGATATGCCACATAACAGCACCAGCCAGAAAATGATCTTTTGACCAAGATTGAATTTCTTGGCGGGTGGGTGGCTCGGCCCGATGATGCCGCCGCCCTTAATGAGCCAATTGATGTCGGTTCGGCTCGGAAAGTTGTGGCGTACCCACATGATGAACACGAGAACAAGTGCGATCATGAAGGCAAAGGCCAGGTAGTTGTGGGCGATCTTACCCCAGGCAGTGATGGTGGCAAACGCGCTGTCACCGATTAAAGTCTTCAGGAAGTATCGCCCATAGAGCATGTTGAGCCCGGTGAGCCCCAAGATGATGAATGATCCGGCCAGCAACCAATGGCCGAAACGTTCAACTTCGTTGAAGCGCTGCACCGTCCAGCCGGACCAGCCATGATCGATGCGGATGCGGCCTCGAAAGAGGAAGAATATGGCCAGTACCAGCACCATGCCGATCAGTGCCTGAGCGCCATAGACACTCAAAGGGCCATTGCGCAGCGCCCGCCAGTTGTCACCTTCGGATTGAATGAGCTGCGCGGCGTTCTTGTCTGGAATAGAAACCGTTCCCTGTTCACCCTGGCGTATTGCGCGCCAGAACTCGGTCTGGGCATCGGTACCAAGAACTTCCGGCGAATTCTGCGCATAAGCCGTGGTCTGGACGCTCGCGCTGCCGATAACCAGCAGCACTACCAGCAAACATATGCCGCCCATCCATTTGATCGGTGTCTGCCTGGTCATCGCATCTTCCTCCGTATGTCCGACTGCAAGCAATGCACTTGCCTAAAGGCCGCCGCCGGCCTGGTTACGGTGACGCTGCTGCAAGGCTCGCAGCTGCTCATCATTCAGCCGCGTACCTTTCTTGCCGATGTATTTGCCCTTTTCATAGGACAGCGGCCGGTCAAGCTCTTCCTCCCGGCAAGCTCCGAGACCTCCAGCCATGGCCGCAGCCAGTCCCAGCATCAATGTTCGGCGCGAAATCATATTGTTCTGATTGTTCCCTGGCACGCAAGCCCACGTCGCTGCCAAAGCGCCACATCCTGTTCACGCAGCACAGCCATGCCGCATGCAATTTCATTCATACCAATAGAATACACGCCGGATGCGGCATCACCTCTATAGATGATGCCGCGTCCGTTTTCGTTGAAACGGCGATTAGGAGCCGCCGCCCGGATAGGCCTTGCTCCAGCCCCAGGCGCCCGAACCAAAACCGCGTGCCACGACACGCTCGCGGTAGATGTTCGACACCTGATCGCCGTCGCCGGCCAAAAGCGCCTTGGTCGAGCACATTTCTGCACAAAGCGGCAGTTTGCCCTCAGCCAGACGGTTGCGACCATACTTCTTGAACTCCTCATCGGAGCCGGCATCCGCAGCGCCACCGGCACAGAAGGTACACTTGTCCATCTTGCCACGTGAACCGAAGTTGCCGACCTGCGGATATTGCGGCGCGCCGAACGGACACGCATAGAAGCAATAGCCACACCCGATGCACAGGTCCTTGTTGTGCAGCACGACGCCCTGTTCCGTGTAGAAGAAACAGTCGACCGGGCATACTGCCATGCACGGTGCATCCGAGCAGTGCATGCAGGCCACCGAAAGGGAGCGCTCGCCAGGTTTGCCGTCATTGATCGTGACGACACGACGCCGGTTCACGCCCCACGGCACTTCGTGCTCATTCTTGCACGCCGTGACGCAGGCATTGCACTCAATGCAACGTTCAGCATCACACAGGAATTTCATCCTTGCCATGGTGCCTCTCCTTTATGCTTTCTCGATACGGCACAGGGTGACCTTGGATTCCTGCATCTGAGTCACAGAGTCATATCCATAGGTCACGACCGTATTGGCCGCTTCACCTAACACATAAGGATCAGCGCCTTCGGGATATTTCCCGCGCAAATCCTCGCCTTGCATGTGGCCACCAAAGTGGAACGGCATGAAGGCCACACCACGACCCACTCTTTCGGTGATGAGTGCCTTGACTTTCGCCTTGCCTCCCTCACCGCCAGTGTGATTGGGCGGGCCTTTCACCCAGACCATGTCGCCATCCCTGATGCCGACGGAATTGGCATCGAACGGATTGATTTCGACGAACATGTCCTGCTGCAGTTCGGCAAGCCACGGGTTCGACCGGCTTTCGTCACCGCCGCCTTCATATTCCACCAGACGTCCCGAGGTCAGAATGATCGGGAAATCCTTGGAATAGTCATTGGCCTGGATCGAGGCATATTTGGTCGGCAGGCGATAGGCCTGCTTGTCCGCATAGGTCTCGTATTGCGGCAACAGATCACGCCGCGGCGTGTACAGCGGCTCGCGGTGCAACGGCACCGGATCCGGGAATGTCCACACCACGGTGCGCGCCTTGGCGTTACCAAACGGTGCGCAACCATGCTTGATGGCGACCCGCTGGATACCGCCTGACAGGTCGGTCTTCCAGTTGGTCTTTTCACCGGCAACCTTGTCGATGGCCGCTTTCTCTTCCGGGCGCAGATCCTTGTCCCATCCAAGTTTTTGAAGCATCGCCATGGTGAACTCGGGATGGCCACCCTTGATCTCGGCACCGACCGGGTAGGAGACGCCTTCGACATCACCCTCGGCCAGCAAATTGCCGCCACCCCACTCATCCGGTGCCTTCACACCAAACCGGGCGCGGAAGTTGAGACCGCCTTCGGCAACAGGCACTGAAGGATCATACAGGTTTGGTGTGCCCGGGTGACCCATCTCGGCTGTGCCCCAGCATGGCCATGGCAGACCATAGTACTCACCATCGCAAGGACCGCCATTGGCGCGCAATGTGGTCTTGTCGAAAGTGTGCTGGTTGGCCATGTGCTTTTTGAGCCGATCCGGTGACTGACCGGTATAGCCGATCGTCCACATGCCACCGTTGAACTCCAGCGTGGTGTCCTCCATGCTCGGCTCGTCGTTCTCGACCTTGATCTTCTTGAACATCTCTTTTTCGAAGCCGAACTTCTTGGCGAGCTTGAACATGATCGTCTGGTCGGGAAGCGATTCGAACACCGGTGGAACGACCGTCTCACGCCATTGCAGCGAGCGATTTGACGCAGTCACCGAGCCATAGGTCTCGAACTGCGTTGCCGCTGGCAACAGATAGACACCATCCTTGCGGGTATGCATCACCGCGGTCATGGTCGGATACGGGTCGATGATGACCAGCGTATCGAGCTTGGCCATGGCTTTCTGCATTTCCGGCAACCGGGTCTGAGAATTCGGGGCGTGGCCCCAGAACACCATGCCCTGGATGTTCTCCGGCTGGTCGATATTGGCCTTGTCTTCCAGCACGCCGTCGATCCAGCGTGACACCGGAATGCCTTTTGACTCCATCAGCTTCTTGTTGGCAAAGCGTTGCAGCAGATAGTCGTAGTCGACATCCCAGACCCGTGCCCAGTGCTTCCAGGAACCGGTCTTGAGACCATAATATCCAGGCAGTGAATGTGACAGCACACACATGTCTGTCGCACCCTGAACATTGTCGTGGCCACGGAAGATGTTGGCGCCACCACCGGAACGGCCGATATTGCCCAGCACCAGCTGCAAGGCGCAGTAGGCGCGGGTGTTGTTGTTGCCGTTGGTGTGTTGCGTGCCGCCCATGCACCAGATGATGGTGCCAGGCTTGCTTTGCGCCATGGTGCGGGCAACGCGTTTCATTTGTGAGGGCGGAACACCGGCAACACGTTCGACTTCCTCGGGCGTCCACTTCTTCACTTCTTCCTTGATGTACTCAATACCCCAGACACGTTTGTTGATGTAATCCTGGTCTTCCCAGCCATTCTCAAACACGTGCCACAGGATACCCCAGACGAGGGCGACATCGGTACCCGGACGGAATCGAACATACTCGGTTGCATGCGCTGCGGTGCGCGTGAAACGCGGATCGCAAACGATGAAGGCAGCATTGTTCTCTTCCTTCGCCTTCATCAGATGCAACAGCGAAACCGGATGTGCTTCAGCCGGGTTGCCGCCGATCAGCAAGATGGCTCGGGTATTGTGAATGTCGTTGTACGAATTCGTCATCGCGCCATAGCCCCAGGTGTTGGCAACGCCTGCAACCGTGGTCGAATGACAGATACGCGCCTGATGGTCACCGTTGTTGGAACCCCAGAACGCGTAGAATTTGCGGAACAGGTAAGCCTGTTCGTTATTGAATTTGGCCGATCCGAGCCAGTAGACCGAGTCCTGTCCGGCAGTCTCGCGAATCTTCAACAGCCGGTCGCCAACCTCGTTTATAGCGTCATCCCAGCTCATCCGCTGCCACTTGCCATCGACCAGCTTCATCGGATATTTCAGCCGGCGTTCGCCATGTGCGTGCTCACGCACCGCGGCACCCTTGCAACAGTGGGCACCGAGATTGAACGGGCTGTCATAGCCGGGTTCCTGTCCAATCCACACGCCATCCTGAACCTCGGCCATAACGGTACAGCCGACCGAACAGTGCGTGCAGACAGATTTCTTGATTTCGATGTTTCCGGGGTTTGCCGTTTGCGCTTTGGCCTTCTGGACCATTCCGCCGGTCAGGGTCGCCGCAGCCGCCAGGCCGCCGGCAGTGAGCCCCGAACGCTTAAGGAATGTTCGGCGATCAATTGCACCGCCTGTCAATTCCGAAAGGGCAGATGACAAACGGGGGCCTATCGCCACCCCACCTGTCTTCTTCCTGAGCATTTCTCTCTCCTTAGGTTTGTCAGGTTCGCCGAGCAATTCGGCCTCCTGACCAGTCTTGCCGGACGGTCGCGTTCAAAGCTTGGTCCGGCAACATGATTCCGTCACCGGAATCTAGAAACGAGCAAGCTTATAATAGGTCTTCACGTGATCGGTTTCCCGATACCCTGAAGACGATACTTCCTTCGCCTCGCTGGCCTCCGCGTCACCTTCAGAATTAACCAGTGCTGCACCGCCTGCGGCAGCAGCAACACCGCTTAACTTGAGAAAATCACGACGGCCAACCGCTTTGTCTTTGCTGTTCGCTGACATATGCGGTTTCCTCCTCGCTTTGTGTGCCACTCAATCGCGGCACTGGTTTCGATTACGCAACGCAACCCACCTCTTTTCCGCCAGCTTTGCGCTGATCCCGTTATTGTTGGGCCGCCAGGGCCACACAGAGCTGACACGCCAGCTCTGAATTCATTGCTCGAGCATCCGAAATGCCGAGGTTTCGATATCCATAAACGCTTTGCCGATAGACCCGATCGCGCCATACAGCTTTGACGATCTGGCGCCCTCCAGGTCGGTGAAGAAATGCGCCGCCCAGGGTTCGACATGGGTCCCATAGAACCGCTTCTGCTCAGCCAGTGCCAACGGCTCGCCATACTCACCGGTGATGAGCCCCGCCATCATTTCACAAAGTGCGGCGATATGATCTTCGGGCTCGCACACCGCATCACGCCGTTCGATACCGATTGCAGCCATATCCTTGCGCAGCTTGGCAAGCGGCTTCTCGTTAAGAAATCCGGTCAGGTAATATGACCCGTAGGGCAGCAGCTCACCGCGCCCCACGCCGATAAACAAATTCTGATATTCTTCAGCCGTTTGCTCGGCTGTCACCTTGCCGGCTACCTTGGCTAGCGTCGCCAGCGCCTGACCCAGTTCACTGTCGTCGCCGTTCAGCTGAGAAATGCTGTGAAGAGTGTCTTTGTCCGGGCTGGCGCGCAACAGCTTTGCAAGCAAACGGTAGACATGTGCCCGCAGCAAGTCTTCCTCGATGATCTCCGCGGTAACCGCAGGATCCAACGCCATGTTTTCTCCCGTGACAGGCGCTTGCATTGCGACCTTTGTTTTGTTGGGGCATCGCCCATTTACTAGGCCATTTAGGATAGGCGATTTGACCTGGTCTGTGCAACGCCAACTGCCGTCCGTCGACCGATTGTTCCACCCTATGGAAACGCCAAATTCACCAACCACCACCAGTCACGCGTGCACCTCAAACCAGGTCACCATGCCGCCGGCCATGTGCTCCATCATGTGGCAGTGCAGCAACCAGCTTCCAGGATTGTCGGCGACAAAGCCTATGTCAACCACTTCGTCGGGTTGCATGAGCACCGTGTCGCGCCATGGCGCCGTCTCAGGCAGGGCACTTCCGGAAACCGAATAATCAAATGATTTAGCTGGCTTACGTGCAATTTCCAGAAAATGATGGCCATGCACATGCATGGCATGTGGCCAGGCTGTGTCGTTCTTCATGCGCACCACCACGCTTTCGCCTTGCAGTGCGGAAAAGAGGGGCTCCAACGCCGTGCCGACAATACCGTTCATCGCCCACGCCTTGCCGTGGTCCTGGGCCAGTGTCCGCCCGTCAAGCGATTTGCCCTTATACACAGCCGATTTGAGGAACCGCATCGCTCCGCCGGTCATATTGAGTTCAAAAAACCGGGCATTCTTCACATCCGGCATTGGCAGGCCGTTCTCGGAAAGCACCGGCAATGCATCACCGCGTTGTTTGACTGTGTCCTCATTCTCTGCGACTTGCAGATATCCGGCCACCAGCGGTTTCTGGCCGGACACTTCTGAGATCGCCAATTCCGCGCCCGCCTTGGCCGTGACGTCAAAGACCAGATCGGCTCTTTGCGCAGGTGCCAGCCGGACCGCCCGGTCGCCCAACCGCATTGCTGCCACTGGTTGGCCGTCAAGCGCGACAAGCCACGGGGCGACACCGGCCAGCCGGAATTGCATTATCCGGGCATTGGCACAGTTGACCAGTCGCAAACGCACCCGTTCGCCGCTCAGAACCTGCAAATATTCGTAAGCCTTGCCATTCAGAGTCAGCACGTTGCCCAGCCGGCCGCCATGTGCCCGCTCACCGACATTGCCGAAGGAAGCCTCATGCAGTCGGCCATCTTCCTGCAGCCGCCAGTCATCCGCCATGATCACCAGGTCACGGTCGACATCGACCGGCTCGTCCTCATCGACAATCAACGGCCCATACAGACCGCGGGCGACCTGCTCCCAACCCCGTTGGTGAGAATGGTACCAGTGGGTGCCAGCATCCGGCGGAACGAAACTGTACTCAAATGTCTCACCTGGCTCGATCGGCGATTGTGTCAGTCCTGAGACGCCATCCATCGCGTTGTCTATTCTCAACCCGTGCCAGTGCACCGTGGTCGGTTGCGGCAAGTGATTGGTGACGGCGATGAGTGTTCTTCGGCCGCGCTTCATGCGCAAGATTGGCCCCGGCACCTGACCGTCATAGCCCCAGACCGGTGTCTTCGGCTTGCCGGAATCGAGCAGTTCGGCGGTTGCAGGACGGATGTCGAGGCGATGAGCAGTTTCATCAGCTGCTTTTGCGACCGATTTTGGCAGCCAGGCGAACACAGTTAGTGCAAGTGAAGCCTGCAGTATCTGTCTGCGATTGGCCCGCATTATCGATTTTGTATACGGCATGGTCAGGTCGCCCGTCGTCTGGTTTCTTCGATCAGGACATTGGTGGCAATTTCCACGGCGCCGAACTGATTGGGCGAGTCCAGACCGTGAATTCGCTGAATATCGCGCCCGATATGCGATGAGATCAACCAGGCATCTCCGCGCGGATTGCATTCGAGCACGTAATAATTCCCGGTTTCTGCTTCACGCACAATATCACTTCCAAGCAGCGGAACCTCCGAAAGCGCCCGATGCGCTGCTTCGGCCACGGCGATGGCGCCGGCATCATTGGTTTCCACATAAGACGAGGACCGTTTGTTGGACACAATCGAAATGCCGCCGCCGGCCTGATCGAATTCCCATTTGTCTTCCAGCGGCGGATAGTCATGACTCTGCTCAATGTGCCAAGCCAGGATGCACTTGCCCAGAAACGTTACGATCCTGAAATGATGCGGCCATTTACCGGTATAGATGAACCGCTGAGCCATCAACGGCGCCTTGTGAATGGGATGATCGGGTGCAAATTTCTCCGGTGGTTTGTAGCGCACACGATGCGTTCGTGTGATGAAGATCTCCGAACCCTTACGGCCGAGCTCCGGCTTGACCACCACATAGGGGCCCCAATAGTCCGGGTCTAGCTTGATGCCGGGCTTCACCCGCACCCATTCGGGCACCGGCACGCCTTCAGCTTCCATGCGTTCATATTGATAGCCCTTGGGATATTCGTTGCCAACCAGCACCGTACCGCCGCGCGGCCTGAAATGCTTGAACGGCATCGGTGCTACGGTCATCGACGGCGCCGAATAAGCTTCTTCGGCCTCCGCCCAGTCGGCATCCTTGGTGCCTGCGATAAACACGCGGATATCATCGGTGCGCTGATGGATGCGCCGCGCGATCTCCCGGTAGTCCTGGATATCCTGTTTGGTCTTTTGATGGACCAGGATCAGATGCCGCATGAAAATGCCATACCTGTCAAAGTTGAATTCTGGGCCGATTTGTGGGCAATTTGCCGGCCGATGTCACGCTTCATGCCGGTTGCGCCACATATCCCAACCGTTGCGCACCCTTAGCCCGATGTCGAAGAACGGCCGCGGCGGCCGCTTCGAAGGGGTGCCCAGGCTGGCGATATCCTCAAACAAGGGATTGTCCACATCACAGGCCATGTCCGCCGCCAACAGTCCGGAAATCGTGCCCTGCGTCACCCCGATTGCATTCTGGCACACTGCCGCATGGACATTCGGTGCCACCCGCCCGAAGCCCGGCGCATGATTGTAGGACAGGCATAGAAAGCCCGTCCAGGTATGTTCGATGGTGACATCAGGCAGCATCTCAAAGCGTTCCGCGAACAGCCGCTGATGGTTGGCTTTGACACGCTGCTGCTCTTCGACGCCCATCTTCAACGACGGACAATAGTTTATGTCCTGGCGGATCAGGATGCGCCGGTCGCGAGTGTAACGCATGGTGACCGAGACAAAGGCATTGGCCGGCGTTACGCCCCACTGGTCGAGCGAGCCATAGGCTTCATGTTCGGCCTCACTAAGTTGCCGTGTCAGACTGGCATGGGCATAGAACGGCATCAGGCGTTGCTTGTAAAAGCCGAATTTTTCGGTGAAGGCATTGGTCGCCAGTATCATCTGCGGTGCAAATACACTGCCGCGCGCCGTCGTCAACCGGATACCGTTTTCGCGGGAGAACTCCGTCACCGGCGAGTTCTCAAAAAGTGTGACATTTCCGGGCAGGCTTTCAGCCAAGCCGCGCGTCAGAGCGGCCGGGTTCATCAATACGCAGCCCGGCGTGTAGATCGCCGAATGAAAATGCCGCGTTCCCACC
>JAEKFU010000313.1 GCA_016522385.1 Pseudomonadota bacterium | reverse complement strand
GCCCTGTTCACGCGCCTCCGCGGCCTTCGCTTCGAATTCAGCTCGCCATTGCTTGATGTCGGAGAGGTGACTTTGCGCCTGTTTGCGTGCATCGTCCTGCAGAGTCGCTAGCTTTGACTCCATGGCGTCGATCACCGCGTCCATTTCATCTAGCCGGGCGCGGGCCCAGTTGGTAAAGCTGCGCATGTCGGTTTGATCAGTCATTTCATCTTTCACCCAAGTTCATGGATACAAACTGTTCCCTGTTGAGTTTGTCAGCCCGGTGCCGAACGCTCAAGTACAAAGGTTCCCGGAGCATCGCACAGTGCGGGATAGTCCTTGCTGCCGATTGATCTTGCGGGCACCTTCTTGCCGGCATGGCCGGAAAGCCAGGCCGCCCAGTGGGGCCACCAGGACCCCTCATGCTCTTCGGCCGCCTTCAGCCAGTCTTCAGGCGTGGCCAGTGGGGCAGTCCCGGTCCGGAAGGAATATTTTTTGCGCTTTGGCGGATTGACGATCCCGGCAATGTGGCCTGAGCCAGCGAGCACAAATTCACATGGTCCGGACAGAATCTTGGTCACCGGAAAGGTCGCTTTCCAAGGTGCGATATGGTCGTCGATCGTCGACAGGAAGTAGCAGGGCGTTTCGATGCTGCTGATGTCGATCGGCACGCCGCCCAGCACCAGTGCTCCCTGCCGCGCCAGGCCGTTTTTCATGACGATGTCGCGCAGATAGTCAATGAGCATTCTTGCCGGCAACCGAGTGCAGTCAGCGTTCCAGTACAGGATATCGAAGGCCTTAGGCTGGCGCCCGAGAAGATAGTTGTTGACGACATAGTTCCAAATGAGATCGTTCTCGCGCAGCATGGAGAACATGTTCATCATATGCCGCCCGTCAAGATAGCCGTTCTCGCCAGCATGCTTTTCGATACTGGCGATCTGTTCCTCGTCAATGAAGACGCTGCAGTCTCCTATCTCACTGAGATCGAACATCGTTGCCAATAGGCTGGCCGAGCGAACCGGAACCTGGCCCTTGGCGGTCATCCAGGCGAGAGCACAGAGGGTCAGTATGCCGCCGATACAAAATCCGCCAATATTGACCTTCTTTGCGCCGGTCACCTGCCTGACCACGTCGATTGCGGCGAGCGGACCTTCGCGCATGTAGTCCTCGAAGCCCTTTTGAGCATGATCCTTGCCGGGGTTGACCCACGAGATCAGGAAGACGGTATGGCCCTGATCGACCAACCATTTCAGGAAACTGTTCTCCGGCTGCAGGTCCAGCACGTAATATTTGTTGATCCAGGGCGGTACCATCAGGAACGGCACATCGAACACCTTTTTCGTGGAGGGTTCATACTGGATCAGTTCAATGAGGTCATTGCGGTAGACAACCTTGCCCGGCGTGGTGGCCAGGTTGCGTCCGATCTCAAAGGCGGCTTCATCCGTTTGGCTGATTTGCAGCTGGCCGCTGCCGCGCTCAAGGTCCTGCACGAAGTTCTCAAGACCCGAAAGCGTGGGGCCGAGACCTTCTGCCTTTGCGTGCTCGGCGACCTGCGGGTTCAGCCACGGGAAGTTGGCCGGCGAGAGGGCGCTGATTAGCTGGCGTGTATAGAACAGCGCCTTGTCTTTCTCATGCGCATTCAGGCTCTCTGCTTGTAGGACAAGACGCGTTAGCTTGTCCGCATTACTGAGATAGACATCCCGCATGCACCTGTAGAACGGTTCTTCGGACCAGGCCTTGTGCTTGAAGCGCCGGTCGCGGGTTGCACCATCGCCGTTAGTGGCTGCATCAGTTCCGTTTAACGCCCGCCTGACGACATCCAGGCTTTGTGCAATCAAATCCGATTGCGTCTTTAATGCCTTGGCCGGGTGGCTGAGGCTCTCCACGGCCAACTTGCCGAAGGCGTCGGCGATGCCGGGATAGTCTATAATCGTATACTCGCGGCCAGAGAGCGCATTCATATGGTGCGCAGCGCTTAGGGGCAGCATTTGCATGAGGCGCCTGGTCAGTTCGGCAAGGCGCAGGCCCGAATCCTGTGCGGCGTGCTGCCCGCACTGCAACGTCTTGGGCTCAGTCTTGTCATCGCGAGTCGTCATGTGCCGGCCGCCTTTACGGGCTCAAGGAACCTATGCGCGTCGGCCCGCGTCTCGAACACAGGCGCTGGACATCTTGATGCATGCTGCTAACCGATACTCGATACGCGAGGGTAACATTCGGGTTCTGTGACAAGGAAGCATACTTTCCACGTGGTGTCATTTGCACACTGCACCGGTCTATTTCACTCACGGCCAAACAGAATTGCACGAAATCGATGAGTCCTGACCCAAACGCTCCACCGCAATTGGGGCGCGCCCGACGCCATTGAGCTTGGCCGTGACGGCGACAGGTTCGCAAGTCCAATCCGGCAGATGAACGCGAAATGAACACTGGCCTCACGATGAGTTCAGGCATGGGTCTCTATGACCGATGCCGCCGACAGTGATTGAGACGTAACTGCACCTTAAACACGCCACCTGAAGGAGACGACAATGTTTCGCAAAACCATACTGACCTTCGCCACTGCCAGCGTTATCACCGCTGCTGCCATGGGCGCCACCGCATCGACCGCTTCTGCGGGCGTAAAGTTTTATTTCGGCCATGGTGGTTACGGCCATGGTTGGGGTGGCTACGGTCACTATGTTGAACCGTACCGGGGCAGGGCGCATGTCGACTGGTGCCTTAATCGATACCGGTCATATAACCCCTCGACAGATACATTCAGAGGATATGATGGGTACGACCATCGCTGCATCAGCCCGTATAGCTAAGACATATCGAATGACACGGCGTTGTGCATTCGGCCTTGGGGTCTTGCACGACGCTGTGGTCTGTCCTCACGATAGAAAGTATGTGTGCTGCTGAGGAGGCTTTGCAGGCCGCAGGTGTGAACAATCAACCGGAAGACACGGTTCTCGTCATCAATGTTGTTGGCGCTGACAGCGGACGCCCAAAGCGCAACAACCTTCGAATTCGTTATCTCCAAAGCGGTATGAGCTGCCCGCCATAATCGAAAAGGTGGTGGTGCTCGACATTGCACCACATCGTGTCCCCGGGGCCCCGGCGGACCTGATAGACGTCATGCCGAAAGACGCGCCTGCAAGCTTGCCAGCGCCCTTCGCCTGGTTTGGCTTTGATCTTGACCCAGACCCGCGTCTGGCTTCGGAATTCCTGGGCGTCGGCTGCAGCGGGAATGGCAAAGAGGGTTGCAGTTGCAATAACGAGAGCATTGAGCTGTTTCATGGGGTGCGTATTCCTGTTGGCTGGATCGGCTTGCAGGCAAGCACACATCGACAATTCAACACGTGATTCAGATCAACGACAAGCGGTAAT
>JAEKFU010000242.1 GCA_016522385.1 Pseudomonadota bacterium | reverse complement strand
GACTTTGGGTCGTTCAAGACGATGATTGAGGCAGCTGCCGGGTAACGGTTGTTTCGGTCAGTGAAAGTTCCGGGTGACAAGGCATCCGGGGCAAAAGGGGACAATAGCGGCAATGAAATTCACCCGGCTGAGGCTATCGGGGTTCAAGTCGTTTATTGAACCAACGGAGATGCATATCGAGCCCGGCCTGACCGGCATTGTCGGTCCGAATGGTTGTGGCAAGTCCAATCTGCTTGAGGCTCTGCGCTGGGTGATGGGCGAAAGCTCATACAAAAGCATGCGCGCTTCTGGCATGGATGACGTGATCTTCTCCGGCACGGCATCGCGGCCAGCGCGCAATATGGCCGAGGTCGTTGTCACCATGGACAACGCTGACCGGACCGGACCGCCTTCCTGCAGCGAATCCGACATAGTCGAGATCAGCCGGCGAATCGAGAGAGAAGCCGGCTCGGCCTACAGGGTCAACGGCAAGGACGTGCGCGCACGTGATGTCCAACTGCTGTTCGCCGATGCCTCAACCGGCGCCCGCTCGCCGTCACTGGTTCGCCAGGGTCAAATCGGTGAGATAATTAACTCCAAACCGCAGGCGCGCCGGCGCATTCTGGAAGAAGCCGCTGGCATCACCGGCCTGCATACACGTCGGCACGAAGCCGAGTTGAAACTCAACGCCGCTGAAACCAATTTGATTCGCCTGGAAGACGTCGTCGGCCAGCTCGAGAGCCAATTGCAGTCGCTGAAGCGTCAGGCCCGCCAGGCGGTTCGTTACAAGCAACTGTCGGCCGATATCCGCCGCATGGAAGCAGCGGGCCTCTATAGCGCCTGGAAGGACGCGGTCGAGTCGCTTTCGGCGGAGAAGAGCCGGATTGACGAAATCACGCGGCTGCTTGGCGGTTTCACCAAGGCGGTGTCCGAGTTCACCCGAGCCCACGATGAAATTAACGAGTGCCTCCCGAAGCTGCGGGAACATGAGGCGACGCGCTCGGCCGTTGTGCAGCGACTCACCCTGGAACGCGAAGGACTTGAAAAAGAAGAAGCGCAAGCCTCTCAAAGGGGCGAGGAACTGAATGCCCGCCTGGAGCAGATTCAGACCGATCTGAAGCGCGAACAGGACATTTTGAGCGATACCGATGAAGCTGTTGCGCGGCTGGGTAGTGAAGAAGAAGCGCTTAAAGCAGCCAGCGATGATGCAGATCAACGGGCTGTGGCTGCCAAGACCCTACAGGCCTGCGCTGACAAGCTGGCGCAATCTCAGGAAGACGCCGATGCGGCTAATGCCGCATTGTCGGCCCTGTCGGCAAAACGCAACGCTCTGACGAATATCATCGACGAGCAAAGCCATAAACTTACTCGCCTTGAGCAGGAGGTTGCCGCGGTAGACCAGCAGCATAGAACGATCGCCGATAAGACAGGTGACAGGGATAATGCAGGCCAGCTGTCGCAGTTCGTCGAGCAGGCGGTTCAGGCCGCGACGGCGGCAGAACGTTCAGCACATGACGCAGAAGCGTTGGTGCGTGATCTCAGGCAGTCAGAGACGACAGCACGTCAGGCATTCGATGAGGCGCGGCGAATGTCGGACAACATAGCGACTGAAGTACGCACGCTGACGAAACTGCTCGAGGTGGCTGATAGTGATCTATGGACGCCCCTTGTCGATGCCGTGAAAGTCGACAACGGCTATGAAGCGGCACTCGGTGCAGCGCTCGGCGATGAAATCGACGCACCGTCCGACGAGGCCGCTCCGATTCACTGGAAAACCCTGCCGCCGATTGCGGATTGGGCGGGGCTGCCCGACGGTGTGCAGCCCCTGTCGAGATTCGTTAAGGCCCCGTCGGCACTGGCAAGAAGCCTCGACCATATAGGTGTCGTTGAGCGTAAAGATGGCGCCCGGCTGCAACGCCTACTGAAGTCCGGCCAACGCCTGGTCAGTGTGAAAGGTGATCTGTGGCGCTGGGACGGTTATTCGGCAACCGCCGATGCGCCAACGGCCGCCACGCAGCGATTGGCAGGGCGCAACAGACTCGGTGAGCTGCAAAGCGAAAACGCAGCCGCTCAGCGCGCCACCGATGAAACGCGCCAAAAGCTTGATCAAGTAAGGATCAATCTTGAAGCGGCGGTGGAAACGGAAAAAGACAAACGAGATGCCTGGCGCGCGGCAATGGCAGCGGTCGAAACTGCTCAGCGGAACTTGTCCAACCATGAACGCGAGCTAAGTGAGCAGCTGCAGCAGGCCAGCGCGCTAAAAGAGGCGACCCGTAGGCTGCAAGACAGTATTGAAGAGACGCGCACTGCGCGCAAAACGGCCGAGACCCAGTTGCGGGAGCTGCCCGCAGCGGATGGTCTGGAGGAACGGCTGGCAACGGCTCGCGAGGCGGTCGGCCAGGATAGCAGCACTTACAGCGAGGCCCGAGCGACGTTTGTTGGACTTGAGCGTGAAGCACGTCTGAAGACCGGGCGACTTGAGGCAATTGAAAACGAGCGCAGACAATGGCGCGATCGGTCTGAGCGGGCCAAAGGTCAGATCGAAGCACTCGATGCAAGGACTAGCGCGGTGTGCTCGGAGCTTGAAGGCTTGGCAGACTTGCCGCAACAATTTGAGGAAAGACGCAAGAAACTCATGAACCTGGTTGGCGAGGCAGAAAGCGAATGCCGCGAAGCCAAAGATGCACTTGCCAACGAAGAAAACCAGGCGCGGGCGGCCGCGGGTCGGTTGCGCGAAGCACAGGACCAACTAAACCAGTCCCGCGAAGAACATGCCCGACTCGAGGCACGCGTTGAGGGAGCGCAAGAACGGCGCCGCGAGATTGAACAGCGCATTTCGGAAATTCTGCAATGCGCGCCGGACAAGATTGTCGAAACAGCGGGGCTGGACGCCGACAAGATCCCTCCTAAGGATGAAATTGACCGGAGACTGTATGAGATGCGCGATCAGCGCGAGCGACTTGGCGGCGTCAACTTGCGAGCAGAGGAAGAAGCTGAAGAGGTTTCGACACAACTTGCCGAACTGATCACCGAACGGGACGACCTCATCCAGGCGATCAACAAATTGCGCTCGGGGATTTACAGTCTAAACAAGGAGGGCCGGCAGCGGCTGCTGGATGCGTTCGGGAGGGTCAATGACAGCTTTGCATCTTTGTTCACGCAACTTTTCAACGGGGGTAGGGCTGAACTTCAGCTGATCGAGTCAGATGATCCGCTTGAAGCGGGACTCGAGATCGTCGCGAATCCACCTGGTAAGCGTCCCCAAGTTCTTTCGCTGCTGTCGGGTGGCGAACAGGCGCTAACCGCACTAGCGCTGATTTTTGCCGTGTTCCTCACCAATCCATCGCCCATCTGCGTGCTCGACGAAGTGGATGCACCACTTGACGACCACAATGTGGAGCGCTTCTGTAACCTACTGGATGCCATGCTGGAGCGCACGAACACGCGTTTCTTGATCATTACCCACCATGCGTTGACGATGGCCCGCATGCATCGGCTGTTTGGCGTGACGATGATGGAGCGCGGTGTCAGTCAACTTGTGTCGGTCGATCTGGAGACCGCCGAAGGACTGCGCGAAGCCAGCTAGGCTGCGTTGAAGGCGAATTGCCACGACACTGGCCTGCAAAAAAATTCATGAATATCAGTGTTTTAGCCGATACGATCGGGTATTGACACTGCCCTGCCCGGCTTCTATTTTGGCGCCGGTTCGGCGGGGTCTGCTGAAACGTGCCAAATTTGGCCGAAAACGAGGTAATTCATGGGCGATGATGATAAAACGTCGCCTGGTGATGTGGAGGGGTTCGATAAGCGTCTGCAACGCACCAAAGCATCAATTCAGGATCGCGACCAGCAAACGTTTCATCAAGGTTCCGCCTACAGTTTCGGCTTTCGTCTGGCGACTGATCTTGTTGCCGGCGTACTGGCAGGATTTGGCATCGGTTGGCTGCTGGATTACTGGCTGGGGACGTCTCCCTGGTTATTGTTGATTTTTACACCAATAGGTATCGCGGCCGGCATTGCAAATGTTGTCCGTGCCGCCAAATCGATTGAAGCCAAGCGCCATTTGGCGCATACAAGTGCGGATGGGGTGCCTTCGGTACCGGACGACAAAGAAGAATGATGCCAGCTCATCGGCTGGCACAAAGTAGGGGAAAGCTCGAACCATGGCGACCCAATCAGGCGAACATGGCGGTGGAGAAGGTGGACTTGCCATCGATCCGATGCATCAGTTCGAGATCAAGCGGTTGATTAATCTGGATTTTGGCGGCTTTGATGCCTCCTTCACCAATGCCAGTCTGTGGATGGTGATCATCGTGGGCGTCGTCGCGCTGTTGCTATTGTCCGGTTCGAGCAAGATTATTCCGGGCCGGCTGCAGTCGGTCGGCGAACTGGCTTATGAGTTCGTCGCCAACATGATGCGCGACATTTTGGGCGATTCGGGCCGGGCGTTCTTCCCGTTTGTGTTCACGCTGTTCATGTTCATCCTGGCGGCGAACATGCTGGGCATGATCCCTTATTCGTTCACTGTGACCAGCCATATCATCGTGACCTTCGGGCTGGCGGCAACGGTGTTCATTGGCGCGACCGTTGTCGGTTTTATGAAGCACGGTGCGGGCTATCTGAAACTGTTTGTGCCTTCCGGGGTGCCCACGGTTCTTTTGCCGTTGCTGGTGGTCATCGAAACGATATCCTATTTCACCCGACCAATCAGCCTGTCGGTGCGTTTGTTCGCAAACATGATGGCCGGACACACTATGCTGAAAGTGTTCGCCGGGTTTGTCGTGGCGATGGGTGTGATCGGTGGCTGGATTCCGCTGGCTTTCATGGTCGCGCTGACCGGATTGGAAATTCTTGTCGCATTCCTGCAGGCCTATGTGTTCGCGGTGCTGACCTGCATCTATCTGAACGATGCCATCAACATGCATCACTAGCTTATCGCAACAATCAACCCAACGACCTTGAGAGGAGTCAATTCCATGGAAGCAGAAGCAGCAAAATTGATCGGTGCGGGTCTCGCCGCAATTGCCCTGGCCGGCGCCGGTGTCGGAATCGGACATATTTTCGGCAACTATCTGTCGGGCGCGCTGCGCAATCCGGCAGCTGCCCAAAGCCAGTTCCCGAACCTTCTCTTGGGCTTTGCATTGGCTGAAGCCACAGGCCTGTTCGGTCTGGTTGTTGCGCTTATCATCTTGTTCGTGTTCTAGGACTGCGGCATCGTTGCGCCGGTCTGTAAGACCCCGGTAACACAGCCTTCAGGCCCTGCCCTGATGGTCAATCGATCCACAGGATGGAAGTGTTATGCCACAACTGGACTTCGCCACTTTTACCCCGCAGCTGATCTGGCTGGCGATAACCTTTATTGGGCTCTATCTGCTAATGGCGCGTGTCGCCTTGCCGCGCATCGGCGGGGTAATTGAGCAACGCCGCTCGAAGATTGCTGATGATCTCGACGCGGCACAAACGCTCAAGAATGACACTGACAAGGCTATTGCGGCCTATGAACAGGAGCTGGCGGAGGCGAGGGCCAAGGCGCACGCCATCGCCCAGGAAACCCGCGATCAGCTCAACGCGGAAGTTGAAGCCGAGCGCAACAAAGTAGATGCGGAAATTGCGGAAAAGGTCGCCAATGCCGAAAAGGCCATCGCAGCAACCAAGGCTCAGGCACTGAAAGACGTTCGCAAGATCGCCGGTGATGTGGCCGGCGACATCGTCAGGCAGCTCACCGGCAGCAGGGTCGCCAAGGCGGCGGTGACCCGAGCAATCGGCAAATCGGCAGGCGATTAAGGGGATAATTATCATGTTGTCCACACCGGAGTTTTGGGTAGCCGTCAGCTTCGTGCTTTTCGCGGGACTGGTAATCTATATGGGCGTGCCGGGGAAACTTACCGCTGCCCTTGATGCTCGCTCAGAGCGGATTGCCAATGAGCTGGCAGAGGCCAATCGCCTGCGCGAGGAAGCTCAGGCGCTTTTGTCCGAATACCAGCACAAACGCAAAGAAGCCGAAGCCGAAGCAGCGAGCATAATCGCCCTAGCAAAGTCGGAAGCCGAAGCCTACGCCGCCGAGACCCGCCGAAAACTTGCCGAGACCGTGGAGCGGCGCACCCGCATGGCTGAACAGAAGATTGCCAGCGCCGAAACGCTCGCAGTGAAAGAAGTGCAGTCGGCGGCCAGTGAACTGGCCATTGCCGCAGCAAGCGACCTGATTGCCGAAGAGGCTAAAGGCGCCAAAGGCGCCAAACTGGTCGATGACTCGATTGCCGCGCTCAAGACGCAGTTGAACTAGAGCGTTTCTTTCTCATGTGGAACCATTTGAGAAAGACACGCTCTAGGGTCTGTTGATTCGGAATCAATTCTGCTTGTACCGTGGCGCGCTGCAGACGGCGAACTGGGCGCAGCGCGATGTGGGGCATCGTGCAAGACCGGGTACGTCAGTATAATTCATTGACGCCAGCCCTACTCCGCGGCTTCTAGATAATCCTCCATCGGTGGACATGAGCAGACCAGGTTGCGGTCACCATAGACGTTGTCGACGCGGCCAACAGGCGGCCAGTATTTGTCGGCACGAATAAAGCTGAGCGGGAAGAAGGCCTGTTCCTTGGAATACGGCAGTGTCCAGTCTTCGATTAGCAGTTGGTGCGTGTGCGGTGCGTTCTTTAGAAGGTTGTTCTCTCGATCGGCCTTGCCGTTTTCAACCTCAGCAACTTCAGCGCGGATGGCAATCATGGCATCGCAGAACCTGTCCAACTCACGTTTGGACTCGGATTCAGTCGGCTCGACCATCATGGTTTCCGCCACCGGAAATGACATGGTCGGTGCGTGGTAGCCATAGTCGACCAGACGTTTGGCGATATCCTCCGCAGTAATCCCGCAGGTATCCTTGAGCTGGCGCATATCGATGATGCACTCGTGCGCCACAAACCCACCTGGACCGGTATAGACAATCGGAAAGTGGTCGTTTAGCCGCTTGGCCACATAATTCGCATTGAGAATTGCGACCTGAGTTGCGCGGGTCAAACCTTCTGGACCCATCATCGAAATATAGGCCCAGGATATCGGCAGGATCGATGCCGACCCCCAGGGGGCGGCAGAGACTTGACCGATAGTCTGCTGATTGCCGGCGGCCGGGTTGACGCCCATAATTACCGAGTGATCAGGCAGGAAGCGGGCAAGATGGGCCTTGACACCAATCGGGCCGACACCGGGCCCGCCGCCGCCATGCGGGATGCAAAACGTCTTGTGCAGGTTCATGTGGCAGACGTCGCCACCGATCTCGGCGGGCCGGACGATACCCATCATGGCATTGAGGTTGGCACCATCTATGTAGACCTGGCCGCCGTGGCGATGAACCGTGTCGCAAATTTCCTTTATGGCCTCCTCGAACACGCCATGGGTCGAGGGATAGGTAATCATCAACGCCGCAAGGTTGTGTGAATGCTGCTCGGCCTTGGCTTTCAGATCTGTCACATCAACATTGCCTCCTTCGTCACAGGCAACGACAACGACCTCCAGCCCGGCCATGATGGCCGATGCCGGATTGGTGCCGTGCGACGATTTGGGTATGAGGCAGATATTGCGCTCACCTTCACCATTGGCATCGTGATAGTGGCGGATCGCCAACAGGCCGGCGTACTCACCCTGACTACCGGCGTTGGGTTGCAGGGAAACCGCATCAAAACCCGTAATCTCGCACAACATGGCCTCGAGATCTTCGAACAGGTTTTGATAGCCCTGCGTCTGCTCAAGCGGTGAGAAAGGATGCATCATCGAGAATTCTTTCCAGGTCACCGGAATCATCTCTGTGGTGGCGTTAAGTTTCATGGTGCACGATCCAAGCGGGATCATTGACCGGTCGAGCGCAACATCCTTTGCCTGCAGCTGGCGCATATAGCGCAACATCTCAGTTTCGCTGTGATAGAGCTCAAACACGGGGTGGGTAAGATAGGCGCTGGTGCGCTGCAGCTCTGGTTGAATACATTCAGATATCTCCTTATCCAACTCATCCAGAGACGAGCGCGGAGCTCCTGACCTGCGGAAACAACCAAGCAGCCGTTCGACTTCCGAGCGTCTTGTGGTCTCATCCAGTGAGATTCCGAGATGATCACCATCGACAATCCGCAAATTGATCTTCTGTTCCCGCGCCTTGGCGGCAATCGCGTGGGCGCGGCCGGGTACGTGGACGGTAATCGTATCGAAAAAGCTCTTGGTTACGACCTCAAAGCCGTAGCTAGAAATCGCATGCGCGCAAATCTCGGCAAAACGGTGGGCGCGACGGGCGATCTTTCGGATACCCGCCGGGCCATGATAGACGGCAAACATGCTGGCAATGACGGCGAGCAGCACCTGTGCGGTGCAGATGTTGCTTGTTGCCTTCTCACGTCGGATATGCTGCTCACGAGTCTGCAGCGCCATGCGTAATGCGCGGTTGCCGTTTGAGTCAATTGATACCCCGATGATCCGGCCGGGCATGGCGCGCTTGTAGTCGTCCTTGGTGGCAAAAAAGGCCGCGTGCGGACCACCATAGCCCATCGGGACCCCGAAGCGCTGGGCCGATCCGATGGCCACGTCAGCACCCAATTCACCCGGCGGCACCAGAAGTGCCAAGGCGAGAAGGTCGGTCGCCATGATAGCCAGGGCGTTTGCCCCGTGCAGTGTGGCGATGATGTCGCGATAATCGCACACGCTACCGCTGGAACCGGGATAGGACAAGAGTGCGGCAAACACCGCGTCGGCGTTCAGATCGGTAGACGGATCGCCGGTAACGATTTCAAAGCCAAAAGCGTTGGCACGGGTCTCAATGACTGCGAGCGTCTGTGGGTGGGTATCGGCATCGACAAAGAAGCTGGTAGTCTGCTTTTTCGACACACGTTTTGCCATGGCCATGGCCTCGGCTGCTGCGCTTCCTTCATCGAGCAACGAGGCATTGGCCAGCTCAAGGCCGGTCAGATCCGAAACCATCTGCTGATAGTTCAACACCGCTTCCAATCGGCCCTGACTGACTTCGGCCTGGTAGGGCGTATAGGCGGTGTACCACCCCGGGCTTTCGAGCAGGCGTCGCAAAACCACCTTGGGTGTCACACAGCCGTAATAGCCCATGCCGATCATGGATGTGAACGCCTGATTGCGACCGGCCATGCGGCGCAGGTCGGATAGAGCGTTGCGCTCGCTAAGTGCCACCGGTAGATCCAGAGGGTTCTTGGTGCGAATGTCCTCAGGCACCACTTTGGCGATCAAATCGTCAAGATTATCGGCACCGACGGCCTGCAACATGTCGCTAATGTCATCATCTCGTGGACCAATGTGGCGTGGAATGAAATTTGCGCCGGACTGCAGATCAGTAAGGCGTGGGCGGTGTTCAGCCATGTCATGTTCCCTCTTAACTGTGCGCCGTGCGTCGTCGATCAGGCATTGGCCTCGACGAAAGCTTTGTACGCGGCAGCATCCATCAGACCTTCCAGCTGGGAAGTGTCCAACAGCTTGATCTTGACGAACCAGGCAGCCCCTTCTGCGTCCTGGTTCACCTTAGACGGTTCTCCCTCAAGGTCGCCATTGACCTCAATGATCTCACCGCTGAGCGGTGCATAGACCTCGCTGGCAGCTTTGACTGATTCGACCACGGCCGCTTCGTCACCCTTGGCGACCTCTTTGCCAACTTCCGGCAATTCGACAAACACCACGTCACCCAACTGTTCTTGGGCATGGTCAGTGATCCCGATCGTGGCGACGTCACCATCGACGGAAATCCACTCGTGGTCTTCGGTGAATAGGACGTTAGTCATCTCGTGTTCCCTCCTGATGAACGAATTTCTTGAAAGTCTAGCGTTTGTAACCCGGTGTGATGAAGGGCATTTTTTCAACACGGCCAGCAAGCGGCTTGCCGCGCACAATGAAGTTCAGTTCGGTGCCGGGCGCTGCTGCGGCAGCGGACACGTAGCCCATGGCGACTGGCCGCTGGACCGTTGGACCAAAACCGCCGGATGTGACTGTGCCAAGAGGCGTGCCGTCCTTTGCAACGATTTCACTTCCTTCCCGAACTGGTGCACGACCATCCAGGAGGACACCCACTCGCTTGCGGACAGGGCCCTCGGCCAACTCGCGCTGAATACGTTCAGCGCCCGGGAAGCCCCCCTCCTCGCGCCGGCGCTTGCCGATTGACCAGGCAAGCTGCGCCTCGATCGGTGAGGTCGTTTCGTCAATGTCATGACCATATAGGCAAAGACCGGCTTCGAGACGTAGGGAGTCCCGCGCACCCAGACCAACCGCTTCGACGTCCGGTTCTGCCATCAGGGCGGACCAGAGTGCCGCGGCATTCCGATTGGCCACGGAAATCTCGTAGCCATCTTCGCCACTATAGCCAGAACGCGAGACATAGACATCGTACGGTTCGCCAGCCGTCGTGCATTTGAAGGCGTTCCCGCTCATGAAGGACATGTTCGCTGTGCCAGGTATTAATTTTTCCAATACGGCCTCGGACTTTGGCCCTTGCAACGCAATCAATGCCCAGTCAGGCTTTTCGACCAGTACGATTCCGACCGGCAGATGCTCCCGGATATGGGCAAAATCAATCTGCTTGCGCGAAGCATTGACGATAACGTAGAGCCAACCTTCGGAATCCCCAATGGCTGATCGCGAAATCATCAAATCGTCCATAATGCCGCCGTCACTGTTGAGCAATTGCGAATAGCGCTGTTGACCTGGCTTTAGACCGATGATGTCGGCCGGGACCAAAGCCTCCAGAGCTCTTGACGTCGCCTCGTGGTCAGCGCCCTTGAGCCAGGCCTGGCCCATGTGGGACACATCGAACAGGCCAGCGGCGTTTCGTGTGTGGTTATGTTCGGCAATTATGCCGCTGTATTGAACCGGCATTTCATAACCGGCGAACGGCACCATGCGACCGCCGAGCCCCACATGGAGATCATAGAGCGGCGTGCGCTTCAGTGCCGTGTTGTCAGGACTTGTCTGCGACATTTGATCTCCCAAAGTTACATGCACAGGTCACCGGACCTGGAGAGTTCCAGGTCCGCCCCCTCTGTCATAAACCTGAGAGATTTCGCCTGCGCCCGAACGGCCCGGCTTACCCCCTTCGGTGAGCAGTTATGCAACCGCTACTCTCCAGAGACGTGATCCACTGCGGTCCGGGTTGCCTGAGAGTTTCCGGGGCGGTTGCTCCTTCGGCGCCGGTCATAGATGCAAGACCGGTCTCTCCCGCTGAGGATCAGCGCGTTGTTAGTGCGCCTCAGCCAAACTAGCCAGTGAAGATTGCGTGTCAAGTCGCCGCAGGTCACTTGGGTGTGAAGGTTCAAACAATCACCTGCCGAAGCGGGTCAGGGCAAATGGCGCCAGCAGTGGCGGACGCTGCCCTTCCAGCGCCCAGTCAACCAGCAGCTTTGCAACAGATGGCGCAATGGCCCAGCCGTGGCCACTCCAGCCGGTAGCGATTTTAACATTGCTTAGGCCGGGCAGCCGATCAATGATCGGCACGTTGTCGATGCTCACGGCTTCGAGATGGCCAGCATCGGCAATTTCGATCTCTATGTCCTGCAAGGACGGATAGACTTTTACCGCGTCGGCAATATTGGCAGCCACTTCTTGGTCGACCACCTCGCCGACTTGACGTTCTTCGTCCCACCGCCCGGCACGCCCGCCAGAGATCATAACGCGTTCGCCTGGCTCTGCCTTCAGCGCCAGTGTGCGGTGCGCATGCCCGACCAAATGTCTGACCGGCACATTGCCGAGCGGCTTTGACAACAGAACCTGAAACGGCATGTTCCGGACCGGTAAGTCGGCGTAACCCGTCAGCAATCCACGCACCGCGCTGTTGGCTAGGATGAACAGATTGTTTTCGACCTGTATATGTGAACCTGTGTCAGTCTCAACAGCGATGACGCGGTCCCTCTTAATCACCAAACGGACGACGGGCACAGCCTCCTCGACGACCGCGCCCGCCGCTGCAGCCGCGGCCGCATATGCGTTGGTTGTTGCTGTGTGATCAGCGACACCATCACCAGGGCACACAATTGCAGCGCGCACATGGGAACTCACCTGCGGCTCGTAGTCACGCACGCCTTCGCCCTTCACCAACTCGCTGGGAATACCCATCTGGTCCTGCAGCTTGACCCGGGCTTCGGCTTCAAGAAGATCTCTTTCGCGTTCGATCAGCAGGACATGTCCGGTGCGCTCGAACAGCGGTGCAACACCGAGCAACTCATGCAACGATGACCATATCGTGCGGGCTTGCCGGACTAGCGGCAGCTCACGCGGATCTCTGCCGTTGGCACGAACGCCACGTCGGCCGGGACCGCTCGATGCCCCGGCACCGATGTGTTTGGCCTCAACAAGATGACAGTTTACCCCGCGCGAGGCGAGTTCGAAGGCCACCGCAGCGCCATAAACACCACCACCGATAATGAGATTGCCGGCCATGTGAGCGGCAGCTTAGCGTGAGAGTTTGGAGAAAGCATCACCGACCAATCGAGCTCGGTGTGAAAATCGCAAGCATCGCAACACTTTGTTAGAAGTTGTGTTACTTGAAAGTGTGGCACGTGCAGTGCGCTCGGGAGCTTGAAACAATGTCCAATTCGGAACTTGCGCGTGCAAGCGTCACGGTGCTCGTGGTCGGCTTCCTGGTTCTGTTTGTCGGGGGTGGCTCACGCTTTGCAATCGGGCTGGTCTTGAAGCCGATGACGGAAGATCTCGGCTGGAGCCGGGGGACGCTCGGTGCGGCCGCGGCTATGTTTCTGGTCGCCTCGGCGGCCTGCATGTTCCTTTCCGGTCGCCTGGCCGACCGTTTCAGCTTGCGGCTTGTGCTTTGCAGTGGGCTGGTGATTTCGGCGCTTGGTATCGGTCTGATGAGTTACGTCAGCACGCCATGGCAGGCTTTGCTGTTCTATGGCCTGATATTCGCCGTTGGTAACGGCCTTGCGTCGATCGCACCGGTCGGCGTTATGGTCAGCCGTTGGTTCCCAGGTCGCATCGGCTTGGCCAATGCCATCACGACTTCGGGTATCGGTATTGGTCAGTTGTTCATTATTGGCGCGCTTGCTGGCGTGCTTTCGGATATCGGCTGGCGTTCCGGCTATATGTGGCTGGGGATTGCCAACCTGATGCTCGTGCCGGTGGTTGTTTCCGCCATGGTGCACAAGCAGGAAAACGCAGTTACCTCGAAGCCTGCGTCAGTGGATGCGGGTGCGACACTAGGCGAGGCAACGCGGACCGGTGACTTCCGCTTCCTGGTGTTGATCTATGCGATCTGCGGCTTTCAGGACTTTTTCGTTGCCACGCATGTAGTAGCATTTGCCCAGGAGCGCGGCGTCGACGCTCTGTTGGCCGGTAACCTCCTTGCTGTCATGGGGCTCACTGGTGTGGTCGGAGTGATCCTGGCTGGCGCCTGGTGCGATCGCACGGGTCCGCAGCAAGCCATGTTGTTCTGCTTTGTGCTGAGAATCGCGATCTTCAGTTTGATCGTAATTGATCAGAGCGTCATTTCCGTTGCCGCATTCGCCCTGGCGTTCGGCATCACGTTCTGGCTCACCGCACCACTCACGGTGGTGCTCGCCCGTAACGCATTCGGCACTGCTAATCTGGGCGCGATAAGCGGACTGATCGTCATGATACATCACATGTTCGGCGGTCTGGGCGCCTATATCGGCGCCGCTATTTTCGACTTGAGCGGCCACTATGATGCAATGTTCATATCGATGCTGGTGCTCTCGATTGCCGCATCCACACTGTGTTTTAGGCTCCATTGATCACAATGTCTTGTCATAGTGGCGGACAAGCGTCGGGCATGTGATTTTTGCGCTGCAACAAGTTTCTTCTTACTTATGCCGCATTGCAACATAGGCTTCACATGCATGCATTAGACCACGTCACTGCATGCGGATTTTACGAAAAGGAGGCCTGAGCTATGTCTGACGAGTTCCTTGATGCGAACCCTGCAATCCGGCGTTTGTGGCAATTCGACCGGCCGGCAATCACCGAGCACTTCTTGCGTCTCGATCCGGCCATTCGGCGAATGCGATTTGGTGGCGGTGTCAGCCCGGCTTTCGTGGCAGACTATGCCGAGCAGATCGTCCAAATCGGTTCGATCATCCACGGTGCCTTTCCAGATGGTGTTCTGCGTGCGGTTGGGGAGTTGCGTGGGCTACTGGGCGAGTGGCCGATGACCGCCGAAGCCGCCTTCTCGGTCGAACAACACTGGCAGGACCGGGGAATTGGCAATGCTTTGGTTGCGCGGGTCGTGGCCGCGGCACAGAATCGCAGCGTCAAAACGCTCTACATGTTCTGCCTTCCGGAAAACAAGAGAATGCAACATCTGGCCATGAAGCATGATGCGATTTTGGCGTATCATTCTGGCGAAGTGGAGGCCAAGCTTGATCCGCCGTGGCCGACAGCGCTCTCCATTGCCGAGGAGGTCGCCGGCGAATTCTACGGTCTTGCCCACGCCGTCCTACGTTGGCCGGACAGGGGCACCGAGCCAGAGACTTGACAATCCACAAGGGCAAGCGCCATCTACGCTGGTACATTTCAGTTAGAAAGAGAACAATCCATGGTCGACACAGCAAAGTCCCCGCTCACCATCATGCTGGCCGCACCGCGTGGATTTTGCGCTGGAGTGGTGCGAGCGATCGATATCGTGGAGCGGGCTTTGGAACTCTATGGCAAGCCGGTATATGTGCGTCACGAGATCGTCCACAACCGATATGTGGTGGAGGATCTGAAGGAAAAAGGGGCGGTGTTTGTCGAAGAGCTGTATGAGGTGCCGGATGGCGATCATCCGGTGATCTTCTCGGC
>JAEKFU010000189.1 GCA_016522385.1 Pseudomonadota bacterium | reverse complement strand
GCTGGCGCATGGTCCCCTTAAGCGCAAAGTTGAGGCCAAAAATCCCCTGACCGCGGCCACCAGCGATCAGTTCGCCAAATAGAGGAATTCCGCTAACCGCCGCGTTAAGTGCATATGCCGGTATAATTGTGCCCCCTATATTCATTCGACCGTCTGTCTTTCGGATCATGCCCTGCGCCGACGCGCCAAGATCTCGACCCTCCACCAGGGCGTTGCCGATGCGCACAACATTGGCGTCCGTCGAAAAAGGGACTGTCAGTTTCGAGAACTTCAAGGACTGCTTTCGGGGGCCGGACTTTCGCTTGCCGGCCTCACGTTCGATGTCGCTGATTGCAGTTTCATTGCGCACCTCGAAATTGCGAACGATGAGTTTGCCGCGTTCGATACTGGTCGAAGGTGCCGCGCCGAGCCGAGCCTCGAAATCTATGCTGCCACCGGAGATCTTGGAATACAGGTTTGCGGCACGCAATACGCCGCCACTGTCGTTTCCTACGACACGCATTTGCCTGGCACCACCGGCGACCGGTGCGACCCGCAAGGTGATGGGCGCCCCGTTGAGGAACCTGCCCTGCAGTTTGGCCTGCTGTACCGATCCGCCGACGACCTGAATCTGGCCTGTCATATTGGTAATGATTTCGCCACGATTGGCGTAGACACGGGCAACCGATGCATCGACTGCAAGCGGCACGCTCGAAGCACTCTTCAAGCCACCTGCACCGCTGCTGTTGCTAAACATTGAATTGATCAGTGGCCGTCCGTCAAACGATTTGCCGGTGACGGCCAGAGCAAGGTTTTCATTGCGTCTTTTGAGAACGATCGCAAAATGGTTGAGTTCATTCAGCAACACATCAGAGAACGTGGCCTCCTGCACGCTGCCATCCGATCCCACTTTCAGGTTACCGGTGATCTTGAGATCCTTGCCGGTGATCTTCAGATTGCTGATCGTGGTCTTCTTTGGATTGGACAAATCTACGTCGAATGACGCCTTGGTCTTGCGTCCGGGCTTACGCAACCAGCGGATCGGATCGAGGCGCAATGTCGCCTTCGCCAAATCGGCATTTACGGTCAACTTGTCTATGTCACCGCCCCTGGTGCCTGCATTCATCGTAACGTCTACCGGCCCGGTGACATAGTTGCTGAGATCAACGCGGAGCTTGCGACGCTGCGCCTCATTCAGTTGTGCCTTAGCGGTGATCTGGTCCAGGTCAGCGCCATTCTTTGCCAGAGTGCGGGTCCAGGTCAGATCAACGGGAATGCCTCTGATCTTGACAGGACCGGTGGCGGAAACCTCTCCAGCGCCGAATGACAGATCGAGACTACCGGAATCGATGTCAAATCCACCGAAAGCCTTTGTCAGCGCCACATTGGTCAATTTGGCGCTGGCCTTTATCTTGACCATCTCTCCCGTCATGCCCTTTTGCATCGGCATGGCAAAGCTGATGTCTAGGCGGGTATCACCTTTCAGCCTAGACGGATCGAAACCGCTCTCCTTGATCAGACCCAACGGCCTTTGATCCAATAGCTCAAGGAAGTCACGGGCCTCACCCGCGCCGGTGACCTTGATCACCACCGGGGTCACCAGTGGCGCAAGATTCACGGCATCCATGGTGCCATTAACGAATTTGAGCTGGTTGCCGGACGGCAACGTCACAACGCCGGATGCAAGTTCAAGATGAAAATGATTTCCCTGGACATGGCCCCGCCCAGAAGCGCCGGTGATTGGCGGCAACTCGCCGAAATAGTTGGTGACAACGTCGGTCAGCTCGAACTTCAGTTCGACCATTTCATCGGGAATAGCAATCTTGTCGCGGATGGCTGCAACCAGCGCAGTGCCCGGCAGATTGAGTTGAAAGGTCCCTTCCGGTATCACGGCGGAGTTGACATTTTCGCGCAGCCAGGAACGCACCCGCGGCGCCACGATGGGCGGCCACAGTTTCTTAACGACTTCGGATGGCAAGTCACGGATCCGGCCGGCCAAATACAATCCGATTGCATCGCCTTCACCGACAAAGCGCCCGCGGACACGCACGCCCCCATCGCCCACAAACAGGATCAGATCTTCGACTTCCAATTCTGCCGTATTGACGCCGGCAACGCCGGTGAACTCAATGCGATCTACCGCGAGCCGATCGCTGCTGTCGTTGTTGGAATGAATTTTGACATTTCGCACCTGCAAATTCATGCGCAACGCGTCGAGTTTGCCATCGACTGTACGACGCGGCTGGATTCGGCCTTGCAAATCACTGCGGATACCTTCGATAAATATTGCTGAATTGCCAATTACAACATCACCGGTCTCGGGCTCGTAGTCGAAACGCAGCAGGCCCTCATCTATCAACAGGGGTTTTGAAACATACTCAGGGAAGTCTAGACGGCCTTCCGTTGTCGACAGCTCGGCGCTGGCTTTGGTGACAACGCCATTCTCATTAAGCTCTGCCTCAATGTGACCTGAAAGCGGCAGTTTGACTTGCGCCAGCTGGCTCAGTGCAAAGACGTCATCGGCAATGTCAGCAGGGATCAGATCGAAGACGCGCGCGCTTATCGTGAAGGAGCGGTTGCTGCGTCGATAGGTAACAACCAGTTCGCTGCGCCAAGGTTCATCGCCACTGGCGACGTTAGCATCAATGAACACGGCAAATCCATAAGGCGCCCGTTTGAAAACCAGGTTGGCACGCGGCGCGAACCAGACAGCATCGTTGCCTTCGTCATGGAGTGAAATCGATGCCTGCGAGACCAATATGGTTTCAATTGCTGCCAATGCGTTGTTACCCGTATTGGCAGCAAGCATTCGCTCGTTAATCAGTTTCAGTAGATCCCCGCCGCTCAACTGGGGTGCAGACTTTTCGCGATCTTCGCGGCCAGTCTTGTTGGTGACCGGTTGATCCAATTCACGACCGGCGTCTCGGCTGGCGGAAACTCCAGTTTCGCCAAAGCCTAATTGGAAAGTTCCGTCACGTTTGCGGCGGACCATCAATCGTGCACCGATAAGTTCCAGCTTGTTGGCGGCAATGGAACCGGTCAGCAATCGCCGGCCGTCGACGCCGACGGATGCGCGCGGCGCCTGCGCGATAAGATGCCCGTCCAGATCGCGTAGCGCCAGATCGCGCAGCCGGAATCGTGGCTGACCGGTTACCTGGTCGCGCTCAATAATGACATCAGAGATGCTCACCTTCATGCCGGCGAGATTGTCGTTCATCGACCGCTGAATGGTCGATGTCAGGAAGCTAAGGGGCAGCGGGCCTTCGGAAAGACGCCACATGACGCCGGCAAACGCCATGGCGCCGATCGCACCGACACTCAACAGCGCGAAAAGTAACAGTTTTCCAACTTGGTTGCGCAAACCGATTACCTTAAGTGACGGTTATCCCACCAGCGGAGCATACATCTGCCGCGTCAAGCATAGTGCAACCCAACCTACGATTTACTATAGCGAGTTGTTTCACCGTTTCGTAGGAATTGTTCTGATTCGGTTATAGCGCACTATATATGTCATCCAAAGCACGGGGGCGACCGTACCAGACGGCACATCCCTGACAATTGCATGTTCCATTGGGCATAAGCACCATATTGTCAGAAGAGTGCTTACATAATTCTGAACAATTCTCTAACGAAAGCGACGAAAGGATGGCAGTCATGATTGCAAGGCTTGAACCGGGCGACACGGCGCCTAACTTCACTTTACCGACGGATGCAATGCGCACCCTGTCGTTGCGCGACTATCGCGGAGGAAAGATCGTACTCTTTTTCTATCCACGCGATGACACCAGCGGTTGCACGCGAGAAGCTAAGGAGTTTTCTGCTCTCAAGGCCAGTTTTGAAGCAGCCGATGCAAGCATTATCGGTATTTCTGCGGACTCTGTTTCCAGTCATGAGAAGTTCAAGGCAAAGCATGACCTGGAAGTGGACCTGGCATCCGATGAGGAGGCAGATGTATTGCTGGATTACGGCGTTTGGGTCGACAAAAATATGTATGGCCGCAAATTCAAAGGTATCGAACGAACCACTATGCTGATTGATCGGAAGGGAAAGATCGCACAAATCTGGCGCAAAGTAAGGGTCCCGGGGCATGCCGATGAAGTATTAAAGGCCACTCAACAACTTGACTAATCGCTTGAAATTCATACATATATTACTGATTCGCCATTTGGGGTGGTGGCAACTTGGTGACACAAAGTCACCGCATTTGCCGTTTACCGGGTGGTAAGGAACTTGTTATCAGCCGGTGCAGTTTCAGGAGGGGTATGCGGCATCGTCGGAATCACATGCGAACGAGCCGTCGCCGCAGGGGGATGCTTGCGCGCGTGCGTTTTGCATTTCGCGAACGCCAAGTTTACCTACGCAGCGAAGGCGAAGTACAATTTATCACCCTCAGGCCTTGGGTTCAGGTTACGACATTGATCTGTTTGATGGCCGGCCTGTTCTGGTTGGCATTTGCTACTGTGAATGTCACGTTTAAAGACCAGTTGCTGGCGCTCAAAGAGCGCCGCCTCTACCAAGCGAGGCTCGATTATGAAGACCGCATCGCGGCCATGCGCAATTCGATTGATCGCTTGAACAACAAACTGCTGCTCAATCAGGGCGCCTATCTGGACAAGGTGGATGGTGTTCGCGCCGATTACGAGAAGCTGGTCGAGCGCCATGGCCGCCTCGTCGAATTCTTCCGTCAAGGATGGTTACCGGTTCGATCGGAAGGCACTGGTCGACAGAATGCTGGCGACAGTGTACGCAGGCCACAGACCAGTGTGCCGTCCGGCACCAATGGCGGCAGCTCAGGTAAGGGCAGCTTGAATGAGTGGTCTTATCGACAGATTTATGCAAGAAACTTCACGAAAGAGGCAGAGGCGGAACGGCCCCTAACCGATCTTCGTGCGACGTTGGCTAAGTTCGAAGATTATCAGGTGGCACTGCTTGATCAGGTGATGCAGCAGAGCACGAAGAGGGTCAAGGACCTTTCAAAAATCCTTGCCAGCTTTGGA
>JAEKFU010000159.1 GCA_016522385.1 Pseudomonadota bacterium | reverse complement strand
CAGGATTCCTCATCCCAGTCCAATGGCGCCTGGTTTCCGATTTTGGCAGTATTCAATATCGTCTTCACCATCTATGTCGCTTACGCTGTACTTTGGACGTTCTACACCGCCCGGGAGATGGTGCTTTTTGCGTCCTATACGACGTTCGACAGAGCCAAATTCAGTCTCAACGCGACCGTATCGAGCCTGATACGTCTGTGGCTCGGCAACCTAGCCATCATGGTGTTCACTTTGGGTATCGGGCAACCTTACGTCCAGCAGCGACTGGTGCGCTATCTATGCAACAGATTGAGTGTCGAAGGCACAGTCAATCTAGCGGCCATAAGCCAGTCAAGCGCAGCCATGGACAGACGTGGCGAGGGATTGGTGGAAGCCTTTGACATTGATGCATTCTAGGACCTGTTGACAATCAGCGTTGTGACGCTGGTTTGGCAGAATTGGATCAGATGGCAACACGATATCCCGCACAGTTCTTCGACGGCCAGACGGCAGCCAGCCGCGATGTAGCCGTCGAGCTGCTGGTCGATGCGATCATCATCACAGATGACAGAAAGCAAATCGCCCGTTGGACGTATAGCGGATTGGACGCCGCCACACCGGTACGTTCTGGCCAGCCGCTGCGCCTAAAACATAAGATCAACCCAACGAGCCGGCTGATCGTGCCAGCCGGCTTTTCCGAGACTCAGATCCTGTCGCGCGCGCCCCATCTTAAAGGCGGCTTCGACCCGGCAAGCGCGCTGAAGTTCACAGCCGTTGTTGCGAGCGGTCTCATCCTTTTCGCCGCCACCGGATATGCCCTGCTCAATTTGGCACCGCAAAAGGTCGCTGCAGTCATGCCGGCAGAATGGCGCGACCGGCTGGCTGATCAGGCTGAAAGAACATTTATCAAGGATGCCAAGCAATGCACCGATGCAGCAGGCACCCGAGCCCTGTCTGCGCTCGCTGGTCGGGTTGCGGCAGCGAGTTCGGATACACCGGACTTTTCCGTCCGGGTCTTTGACATGCCGTTCATCAATGCATTCGCCCTACCAGGTGGCCGCATCGTTGTGACCGGAAAACTGATTAAGGCCGCCGACAGTCCCGAAGAGGTTGCCGGCGTTATCGCCCATGAGTTGGGTCACACGGCTCACCTTCATCCCGAAGCATCTCTGATCCGTGCGATAGGTCTGCAATTACTGGTTAATGTGGCAACTGGTGGCACATCAAATGACACGCTTGGCGGTTTCGCCGGATTACTGGCTATCCTGCAATATAGCCGCAATGCTGAGCGCGAAGCAGACGACTATGCCGTCAGTCTCATGACCAAAGGCGCCATCGACCCTAAGGGGCTCCGGCACTTCTTTGAGAAATTGAGCAAGAAGGAATGGAAGCTCCTCACCGGAAATTTGGAGACGCTATCGGATATGCTGTCCACGCATCCGGGCACCCAGGAACGCATCGAGTTCATCAAGCCATTGCCACCCGGTAAAGCAAAACAGGTCATACCCGACGGGATTTGGAAGCAGCTGAAGAAAATCTGTTCTTAATCTGGCATCGCCAGACATTTTTGATTTCGCGCCCGACCCCTCTGGCAAACAACCAGAGCTAAGCGGAAATCGCCAAAAAATTCCGAGTGAAACCAATTCCCAGTGCTCAAGCACCATCAACGACTTGCCTTCGACGCACAATTTGCGTCAGGCCACGACGGCACAATCAATAGGATGAACAGAGCGAAACACCACATCACCCGCGAAGGATCGTGCAAACGGTCCCTACGCCGCACCGGTACGGATTCGCAGCGGGGATCCTCTACCACCAGACTTCCGGGTGCGCCGAATAGCCTGAATCCTCTTCAATCACCTGCGCTGTGCGGAAAAGCGTTTCTTCATCGAACGGCCGGCCGATCAACTGCAGCGCCAGAGGTAACCCCTCGTCCGAAAGTCCCGCCGGCACAGCGATCCCCGGCAAGCCTGCCATGTTGACGGTCACGGTGAACACATCGTTGAGATACATCCGAACCGGATCGGTGATTTCGCCCGGCGCAAATGCTGCCGACGGGGTCGCTGGTGTCAACATCACATCGACACGGCTCCAGGCCTCTTCAAAATCTCGCTTGATCAGTGTGCGGATTTTCTGTGCCTTCACGTAGTAAGCATCGTAGTATCCGGCTGATAGCACATATGTGCCAATCAATACGCGGCGTATGACCTCCGGACCAAAGCCGGCAGCCCGGGTCCGCTCATACATTTCAGTAATGTCGTCGGACGGCACCCGCAATCCATAACGCACACCGTCGTAGCGAGCCAGATTGGAAGACGCCTCGGCAGGCGCAACGATATAGTAGGCCGGCAATGCATATTTGGTATGAGGCAGTGAAACCTCCACCACTTCAGCACCACGAGCCTTCAGCATGTCCGCACCCTGGTGCCAAAGCGCATCAATGTCACCCGGCATCCCATCGACACGGTACTCCTTGGGAATACCAACACGCAGGCCGCGAATATCACCGGTCATCGCGGCCTCATAGTCCGGAACCGGCTGGTCAACACAGGTGGTGTCCTTCGGGTCCGGGCTTGCCATCGATTTTAGCAGAATGGCACTGTCACGCACATCGCGAGCGATCGGTCCGGCCTGATCAAGCGATGAGGCAAAGGCGACGATGCCCCAGCGCGAAACCCGGCCATAAGTCGGCTTGATACCGACGGTGCCGGTGAAAGCAGCCGGCTGGCGGATCGATCCGCCGGTATCCGTCCCGGTGGCTCCAGCACAAATATGTGCTGCAACTGCACTCGCCGAGCCGCCCGATGAGCCGCCCGGCACCAAAGCCACATTGGAGTCTTTGCGTCGCCACGGATTGATGACATTGCCGTAGTAGGATGTCTCGTTGGACGACCCCATGGCAAACTCATCCATGTTGAGCTTGCCGAGCATAACTGCGCCGTCATCGAAAAGGTTTTGCGTGACCGTGGCATTGTAGGTTGGCTTGAAGCCATCTAGAATGTGACTGCAGGCCTGAGTGTGCACACCCTTCGTGGCGAACAGATCCTTGATGCCGAGCGGAATGCCTTCCAATGGGCCGGCATCGCCCGTCGCCAGTCGCTTGTCGCTCGTCTTGGCCATCTCAAGCGCCAGTTCCGGTGTCTCTTTCACATAGGCGTTGAGGATCCGCGCGCGCTCCACCGCAGTTACATAGGCCTGCGTCAGCTCTACAGCTGAGAAAGATTTCGCCTTCAATCCTTCGCGTGCGGCTGAAATCGTCAGTTCGGTGAGTTCGCTCAACCTGCCTACTCCACCACCTTGGGTACAACGAAGAAATGGTCATCTGAGGCCGGTGCATTTGCCATGATGCTGTCGGGCATAGCCCCGTCCGAGATTTCGTCTTTGCGCTTCTTCATGCTGGTTTCGACAACTGCCGTCATCGGCTCGACGCCGTCGATGTCAACCTCATTGAGCATCTCAATCCAGTCCAGGATAACGTTCAGCTCGCCTTCAAGGGCAGGCAGGTCCTCATCCTTGACCTTGATGCGTGCAAGCTGCGCGATCCGGCGCACAGTGGTCTGATCGACGGACATGGGGAAACCGGCTCCAATGACCTGGAAATCACATCGGCGCGCTTGATAGCACCGCGCCGTAATCGCTGCAACCGGACAGTGAACTCAATCGGCGCACCCCGTGCGCAAACGCTCTCTTGACTTGACCAATGCCGCCGCCCAATCATGGTCGGGCATTCAAATCGGAGAATTCTGCAACGTGACCAAGTTCATCCGCTGGTATGACGACTCCCTGCCCGTCGAAATGTGCCAGGACATCGTAAGCCGGTTCGACAATGAACCGCGCAAGATTGTAGGTAAAGTGTCAGGAAACAAAGGACCGGAAACCGACCTATCGGCCAAACAAACTACCGAACTGATCATCCCGGACGACGGCTGGAGCGATATCATCGCCGCACTCCAGCATAGTCTCTCAATCGGCCTCGGTAAGTATCAGGCTGATGTGAAATTTCTCGCCGGCAGTGATCACCGCGATCTGCATTGCGAGCCCCTGCGGATCAAGAAGTACGATATCGGCGGCCAGTTCTCCTGGCACATAGACTGCAATTCAGCCCAGAACAGTTCGCGAGTGCTGGCCGCGCAATGGTATTTCAACGATGTGGACGAAGGCGGCGCAACCGAGTTCGAGGACCAGGATGCGGCCATTGCCTGCAAAGCCGGCCGGCTCGCCTTCTTCCCCGTGGCGTGGACCTACCGGCACCGCGGCGCCCCGCCGATGAGTGGTCCAAAATATGTCTGCACGACCTTCGTGCACCCTAAGTTCTAGAGCGTCCGGTCGAATCTGCGCCGGTCTGATCACCCGCCCAACGACCCGATGCCACAGCACCCTTGGAGCGCTCGGACGGGTAAGCCGACCGGCGCTGAACTCAATTCAGACCTCCACGCTCTCGCCAATATCAAGGACCTTCACCTTGTTGCTGTCGGCCCCCATTTCGGCAACGAAGCCGTCTGCGGTCTGCAACAGCAGAGGGAACGTCTTGTAGTGGCACGGTATGACCATTGAAAAATTAAAGAACCGCCGGCAAGCCAGGGCGGCCGTTGCCGGCCGCATGGTAAACCGGTCGCCGATTGGCACGATGCCGATATCGGGTTTGTAGATCTCGTTGATCAACTCCATATCGCCAAAAATATCGGTGTCGCCCATATGATAGAGTGTCGGTCCGTCCGGCTTGGCGCGAATGATCAGGCCGCACGGATTGCCCAGATAGACATCGCTCGAAGATGACGAGTGATCGGCCCTAACAAAGGTTACGTCGAAGTCATCCGTGTAAATCGTGCCGCCGGTATTTGTCGGATCGAATGTCTCGACCCCCTGGCCGTTCAGATACATGGCCAGTTCAAATACCGCAATCAGCGTTGCCCCGGTCGATTTGCAGATTTCGGCGGCATCACCGATATGGTCATCATGGCCATGTGTCAGTGCAAGATGTGTTGCTCCCTTGGCCGCATCCTCAACACTGCCATCGTAAACTGGACTGCCCGACAGGAACGGATCGATGATCAAAACAGAAGAACCGGTTTCAACCCGAAATGCCGAATGCCCGAACCAGGTAATTTTCATCAAACACTCCTCCCTTGCCTTTGCATTTTGGAATGTTTGGCCCCAGCAATCAATGGTTTGCCGCAAGCCGGCGAAGCGCTTAAGAAGACACCACGATGGCTGGATCCCAAGCACCTGAAAAAATTGAAGATCTGGTCGAGCGCCTCAGGCCGGGAGATCGCCTTGCCGGTCTCGATCTCGGCGCGAAGACCATCGGCGTGGCCCTGTCGGACACTCTGCAGCAGGTGGCAACACCGCACTCGACGATCAGGCGCACCAAATTCGGCAAGGACGCCGAGGCGCTGTGCAAAATCCTGTCCGACTACCAAATCGCCGGCATCGTCCTCGGTCTGCCAGTCAACATGGATGGCAGCGCCGGTCCGCGGGTTCAGTCGATCCGTGCCTTTGCACGAAACCTGGCACCGCTGATCGACATACCGATCGTGTTCTGGGACGAACGCTTGTCAACCGCAGCTGTCGAGAGGATGTTGATCGAAGCCGATACCAGCCGGGCACGCCGCACTGAACTGGTCGACAAACTAGCTGCCGCCTATATCCTGCAGGGTGCTCTGGACCGGTTGAAAGCGGTAAGAGCCGTAGCTACGTGAGGGCGGTTTGCGCCAACCGGATCACCCTCACAATAATGTCGGACGACCTGGAGGCCAGTAACGATTTAGCCGATTCGCCGGCTGTGATCTGGCAAAAGCTGTTGGTCGTCGGCAAGAAACAACATCCGTAGTCAGCTCCGGGCGCGACGTGAACATCATCATCAAAAAACGAGCTTTATCGGCAGTTACGGATCGCAAGCGCGATGTGGGTCATCGGGCAAGTCCCGTAACGAGGTTCGATGGCCGGATTTGGGCCACCGAAGGCCGTGTTTCTGCGCCCGCTGGACGTCGTTATGCTCCGCTTGTGGTCAACTAGACCACGGCGCGAAGCATGCCTGGCCAGCAGACGCAGAATCGCGGTCAAATGATTCCATATGAGAAAGACACGCTCTAACTGACCGGCTGCGCCCGTTCCAGGATGGCACCGACATCGGCGCCGCGCAATGAGCCATACATACCGCGATAGGCGCCCTTGACGCGACTGGCGACATAGGCTTCGCAAACCGCATCTGGTGCCGTCTTACGCATCAGGCAGGCGGCGGTCACATGCACGAGCTTCTCAACGACATATCGAACGTCTGACTCAAGACCGGACGGATTGGCGAAACGCTCGCGCAGTTTTTCAACCGCATTTAACAACCTCGCCTCACCCTCGGCACACTTGATCATCCCGTCAATTATGCTTTGAAAGGCCTCCGGGTCCTTGCCGATGGCCCGCAGCACATCGAGGCACATGACATTTCCGGAGCCTTCCCAGATCGCATTAAGTGGCGCCTCGCGATAAAGGCGTGCCAGCGGCCCTTCCTCGACATAACCATTGCCGCCGAGGCATTCCATCGCTTCATAGGCAAATCCGGGCAGAGTTTTGCACACCCAGTATTTTATCGCCGGCGACATAATACGCGCAATTGCCGCTTCGCGCGGTTCATCGGCAGATAGGTCAAAGGCCCGCGCCAGGCGGATCACCAACGCCGTGGCCGCTTCATGATCAAGCGCCAGATCGGCAAGCACCTGGCGCATCAAGGGTTGATCGATGAGTTTTTTCTGAAACGCGGTGCGGTGCTGACAATGGTGTATCGCATTTGCTAGCGCCTGGCGCATCAGACCGGCCGATGAGACAGCACAATCAAAACGGGTGTAAGTGACCATTTCGATGATCGTACTAACCCCACGGCCCTCTTCGCCGATCATCCAGGCGTGCACGCCATCGAACTCCACTTCTGATGAGGCATTCGAGCGATTGCCCAGTTTGTCCTTAAGTCGCTGGAAACGCATCGGATTTTGGCTGCCATCAGGCAGGAACCGCGGCACCATAAAACAGGACAGGCCTTCCGGCGCCTGCGCCAGCACCAGAAACGCGTCGCACATTGGCGCCGACATGAACCACTTATGGCCAGTCAAGACATATTCGCCACCCGGTCCGCCCCCCTCTACCGGCAAGGCGCGAGTCGTATTGCTGCGCACATCGCTGCCGCCCTGTTTTTCCGTCATGCCCATTCCAAACGTCACCGAACGCTTCTCATCGCGCGGCAAGAACCGCTCGTCATACTCATGCGGAAAGATCTTCGGCAACCAGTCGTCCGCGATTTCCTTTTGCTGCTTGAGTGCCGGCACCACGGCATTGGTCATGGTGATCGGGCAGCAATGGCCGGCTTCCATCTGCGTCGACATGTAAAGGCCAGCCGCGCGTTCGACATTCCTGCGCACAGAACCATCTCCGTTCGCGCCATTGGCCTCCCATGATCCGCAATGCAGTCCGTGCCGCATGCTGACGCTCATCAGCTCGTGCCAGGCAGGGTGAAACTCCACCGTGTCCGAACGATAGCCGCTCGGGTCGACTATCTTAAGCTTCGGCGGATTCTCATTGGCCTGGCGGGCAAGCTCAGCGGCGCGCGCGCTGCCGGCAATCGCGCCGAATTCGCTCAACCAGTTGGAGATGTGACCGCCCCCCTCCTGCGTGACAGCAGCCTGCAGAACGATGTCGGATGTGAACAGATTGAAATCAACAAACGATGGCGATTGATTGAAGACCTCGTGGGTCGAGCCTGTATCAGCTGACGCCATAATTTACCTCCACGGATCCTCACCCGTAACCGCACTTTACCACAGTTTTCGAAGTTTGAACGCTTGCCATGCATTTAATTCGTGCCTATAGACCCGGCTTTAATGACCAACGGCGAACCGCGACCCACGACGATCATCAATGGTCAGCATCTGCTGGCGATCGATGATCTTTCTCCAGACGAAATCACTGCATTGCTCGATCTTGGCAACCATTATGTGGAACTGAATCGGCAGATCGAGAAGAAGCAGTCCACGTTACGCGGACGCACGCATATCAATCTGTTTTTTGAAGCTTCAACCCGAACCCAAAGTTCATTTGAGATTGCCGGAAAACGCCTGAGCGCCGACGTCATGAACATGTCCGTCAAGGGATCTTCAGTGTCCAAGGGTGAGACCCTGCTCGACACCGCGGTCACCCTGAACGCGATGCATCCCGACATTCTGGTCGTCCGCCACCATGCGTCGGGCGCGGCCGAACTGCTGGCGCAGAAAGTTGGCTGTGCCGTGGTCAACGCCGGCGACGGCCAGCACGAGCATCCCACGCAAGCCCTACTCGATGCGCTGACCATCCGTCGCCGGCTCGGAAAATTGCAGGGCCTCAACGTCGCCATTTGCGGCGACATTCTGCACTCAAGGGTTGCTCGGTCCAATCTTCTCCTGCTGCAGAAAATGGGCGCTTACGTCCGCCTGGTCGCCCCTTCGACACTGCTACCACAAGATGCCGATCGCCTCGGCGCTGACGTCTACCGGGATATGGCCGCCGGCATCGAGGGTGCCGATGTCGTCATGATGTTGCGTCTGCAGCTTGAGCGAATGGACGGCCGTTTCATACCCTCTTCGCGGGAATACTACCGGTTCTATGGGCTAGACGGCGAAAAGCTGTCACTTGCCAAGACTGACGCGCTAGTCATGCACCCCGGTCCGATGAACCGCGGCGTTGAGATCGACTCAGAAGTGGCCGATGGCGTCCAGTCGGTCATTCGCGAGCAGGTCGAAATGGGTGTTGCCGTGCGCATGGCGGTACTCGACGCGTTGGCCCGCAACCTGCCTGGCGGGGGCAACATGTGATGCCTAGTGATACCGGGATCAAGGGCGATGTTGCCCGGCGCGCTTACGTAAATGCCCGCCTCGTCGACCCGGCTGAGAACATGGACACCACTGGCGGCATCGTCATCGCAGATGGCCGGATCGTCGCGCGCGGCCCGAAGGTCACCGCTAAGAGTGCCGGCAATGGCACTCCGGTGACCGACTGCAAGGGCAAGCTGTTGTTCCCTGGCCTGCTCGATATGCGTACTTTCACCGGCGAACCCGGGAATGAGTACCGCGAAACGCTGGCCACCGCCTCTGAAGCCGCCGCGGCCGGCGGTGTGACCACCATGATCGTAATGCCCAACACCGATCCGGTGGTCGATGATGTCGCTATTGTCGATTTCATCCTGCGCCGGGCCCGTGATACGGCCGTGGTGCGCGTCGCACCAATGGCAGCCATCACCAAGGGGCTGAAGGGCGAGGCAATGACTGAAATCGGCATGCTGCAAGAAGCAGGCGCCGTAGCGGTGACCGATGGCAACAAGGCGGTCGCTAACGCGCAGCTTCTCCGGCGGGCGCTGTCTTATGCCAATGATTTTGGCCTGTTAGTCGTCCAACATGTTGAGGAAGCGTCGCTGACCACCGGTGTTATGAATGAAGGCGAGGTTGCGACTCGCCTTGGTCTGCCGGGAACTCCACCTGCAGCGGAAGTCATCATGCTGGAAAGGGACATCCGGCTGGTTGAGCTGACCGGTGCCCGTTATCACGCCGCGCAGATCTCCTGCGCCGCCTCACTGGACCTCATACGCACCGCCAAGCAACGCGGCTTGCCGGTGTCCTGTGGCGTCTCGGTGAACCATCTCGTGCTCAATGAGAACGATATCGGCGCATACCGCACGTTCTTTAAGATGTCACCGCCGCTGCGAAGCGAAGACGACCGCAAGGCCATGATCACAGGTCTGGCGGATGCCTCTATCGACGTCATCGTTTCAAGTCACGACCCGCAAAGCGCCGATACCAAAAGGCTCCCTTTTGCCGAAGCCGAGTTCGGCGCCATCGGCCTTGAAACCATGTTCTCCGCCGCCCTGAGTCTGCACCACGCTGGCGAAGTGTCTCTGCCGCGCCTGATGTCGGCCATGTCGACCAAGCCAGCCGAACTTCTCGGACTTGAAGCCGGTCGCCTGGCGCCCGGCGCACCAGCCGACTTCGCCATCGCCGACCCGGACAAGTCGTGGACGGTTGAAGACGCCAAGCTGCGTTCGCGGGCAAAAAATTCACCGTTCGAACATCGCACACTGGAAGGCCGCGTTCTCGAAACAGTCGTTGCCGGGCGCACGGTGTACGCTTACGATTGAAAAGGCGAATTTCACTAGGAGAACAAAGCGGCAATGGCCGGTGATGGTTCACTTGCGCCAATGGTGGCGGTTTTCTGGCTCGCACTTGGCTACTTGAGCGGCTCGGTACCCTATGGATTGCTGCTTGCTAGACTTGGCGGCCTAGGTGACGTCCGGGCCATCGGTTCCGGCAATATCGGCGCCACCAATGTCTTGCGTACCGGGTCCAAGAAGATCGCCTTTGCCACCCTGTTTTGTGACATGCTCAAAGGCGCCGTCCCAGTGTTGCTAGCCAGACACTTTTCCGGTGATGTTGCCGCCGCGGTCACCGGTTTCGGCGCCTTCACCGGCCACGTCATCCCGATCTGGCTGAAATTCAAGGGCGGCAAGGGTGTCGCCACCTATCTCGGCGTCCTGTTCGCCGCCGCATGGCCGCTGGCCCTGATTTTCATCCTTGTCTGGCTGTTGCTGGCCGCCGTGTTCCGGTATTCATCGGTCTCCAGTCTTGGTGGAGTCGCGGTCGTGCCGATGGCCGCCTATTTTATCAACACCGGAGGATTGCTGACGTTGACCGTACCCGTGGCGATGATCGTCCTTTATGCCCATCGCGCCAATATCGGCCGCCTGATCCGCGGTGAAGAGGCAAAGATCTCATTCAAACCCCGTGCCGAAACCGAATGAACGGCCGGCACCTCAGTGATGACGAGCGTTGCGCGTGGCTGCAGTTGATCAGGTCGGAAAATGTTGGCCCTGCGACCTTTCACCAGCTGATCAGTCATTTTGGCAGCGCATCCGAAGCCCTTGTTGCACTGCCGGAACTCTCGCAGCGCGGCGGCCTCAAGCGGCCGTTACGTTTATACCCCAAGCGCAATGCTCAACGCCATCTCATTGCGGCTGCCGCCATGGGCGCCAAGTTTGTTGCTATGGTGGAGCCGGACTATCCGCAACTGCTGCGTCACATTGAGCATCCGCCGCCGCTGGTCTGCCTCAAAGGCCGTCCGGATGTACTTGCAGCACCCACATTGGCAATTGTCGGCGCGCGCAACGCATCGGTGGCCGGTCGCAAACTCGCCCGTCAGATTGCCGCCGGCCTCGGCCGACGCGGCCATACAATCATATCCGGCCTTGCCCGCGGCATCGATACCGCCGCCCACGAGGCGGCACTTGACACGGGCACGGTTGCCGTCATGGCCGGCGGCCTCGATGTCATCTACCCGCCGGAAAATGCACCGCTGCACACGGCCATTGCCGAGCAAGGACTGCTTGTCAGCGAGATGACCCCTGGCACTCGGCCCAAGGCCGAATTCTTCCCGCGCCGCAACCGTTTGATTTCCGGCATCTCACGAGGTGTTATCGTCATTGAAGCTGCCACGCGCTCCGGCTCACTGATCACGGCACGGTTCGCCGGCGAACAGGGTCGCGAAGTCTTTGCAGTGCCCGGCTCACCGCTTGATCCGCGTGCTGCCGGAACCAACAAACTAATCAAGGAGGGCGCAACGCTGGTCTCAAACATAAATGACATCCTGGACGTCTTTGCCATCCTGCCCGCCGTTGCCCAAACCGGCGATGTTGAACTGCAAAAGGTCGATGACAAATTCGAATCACAACCCACAACATGCAGTGACGACAGGGGCACTATCCTGTCATTGCTTGGCGCCGCACCGATTGAAATCAATGACCTCATCCGCGAAAGTGGTTGCAGTGCGCAGACCGTCACTAGCGTCCTACTCGAGCTTGAAATTGCCGGCCGGCTGAGCAGCCATGGCGGCCAGCGCGTATCGATCCGCTAAACTCTGCATTGACGATTCCAGTCACCAAAAACTATTGGTCAATTGGTCGATTTTCTCAATCCAGCACTTGCGGCGCGCAGCCGACATCGATATGACCGCTAAGCTTCAGCTCTGCCGAATTTGCCAGATAGAGGTCTATTTCTTTCATGAATGTTGTTGTCGTCGAGTCGCCCGCCAAGGCAAAAACCATCAACAAATATCTTGGTAAAGACTATAAAGTCCTTGCGTCCTACGGCCACATCCGTGATTTGCCGCCGAAGGACGGTTCGGTGCGACCGGACGAAGAATTTGCCATGTCCTGGGAGATGGACAGCAAATCCTCCAAGCGCATCAACGAGATCGCTACGGCCCTGAAACAAGCCAACCGTCTGGTGCTAGCGACTGACCCGGACCGCGAAGGCGAGGCGATCTCATGGCATGTGCTGGAAATCCTGAAAAAGAAGGGCCTACTGCAAGATCGCACCGTTGACCGTGTCGTGTTTAATGCGGTCACCAAACAGGCGGTGCTCGACGCCATGCAGCACCCGCGCCAGATCGACGATGCGCTGGTGGAGGCTTATCTCGCTCGCCGGGCGCTTGACTATTTGGTGGGCTTCACCTTGTCGCCGGTTCTGTGGCGAAAGCTTCCCGGCGCACGTTCGGCAGGCCGCGTCCAGTCGGTGGCGCTGCGATTGATTTCGGAACGCGAGCTGGAGATCGAGTCTTTCACCAAGCAGGAATACTGGACCATAGAAGCGGCCATGCGCACTGGCGATCGGAGCGCTTTTGACAGCACGCTCGCAGCGATCGGCGGCAAGAAACTTGGCAAGCTCGATATCCCCAATGAAGACGAAGCCAAAGCTATCGAAGCCGCCCTAAAGGATGCCCGGTTCACCGTCGAGCATGTCGACGCCAAACCGGTCAAGCGCAATCCCTACCCGCCATTCACTACATCGACCCTGCAACAGGAAGCTTCACGCAAGCTGGGCTATTCATCGCAAAAGACGATGCAAACCGCTCAGCGACTTTATGAGGGCATCGATATTGGCGGTGAAACGGTTGGCCTGATAACCTATATGCGTACAGATGGTGTGCAAATGGCAAATGAGGCCATTGCTGCCGCACGCAACGTGATCCAGCACAATTATGGCGAGCCCTACCTGCCCGGCTCACCGAGAATTTACCGTTCAAAAGCTAAGAACGCCCAGGAAGCACACGAGGCAATCCGGCCGACAGATCTGGCTCGCAAGATCGGTGACATCCGTCAGTATCTTCAGGCGGACCAGGCCAAGCTCTACGATCTGATCTGGAAACGCACGATTGCCAGCCAGATGGAAAGTGCCGAAATGATGCGCACCTCCGTCGACATTACCACCACCGGCAATGACGGCGTCACATATAGCTTCCGCGCCACCGGCTCAGTGATGCGTTTCGACGGTTTCTTAAAGCTGTATAAGGAAGGCCGCGATGACAATGGTGAAGACAACGGCAAACGCCTGCCGGCGATGGCCCGCGGCGATGTGATCGGGCTTCATGAATTGTCCTGCGTCCAGCATTTTACCGAACCGCCACCACGCTATTCTGAAGCCTCGCTGATCAAGAAGATGGAAGAACTGGGGATCGGCCGACCCTCTACCTATACCGCAATCCTGACGGTGCTGCGCGAACGCGGTTATGTGCGCATGGATCAACGCCGCTTGATCCCGGAAGATAAGGGCCGCCTGGTTACGGCCTTTCTGGAGGCCTTCTTTCATAAATATGTCGAGTATGACTTCACGGCCAACCTGGAAGAGAGGCTAGATGGGATATCCGCCGGCAAGATCGACTGGAAGACCGTGTTGCGCGACTTCTGGTCCGACTTCAGTGGGGCGGTTGATGAGATCAAGGACTTACGCGTCAGCCATGTACTCGATGCGCTGAACGAACTGCTCGGCCCGCATATCTTCCCCGAGCGCGACGATGGAACCCCGGCACGTAAATGCCAGTCATGCGATGATGGAGAACTGTCGCTTAAGGTCGGAAAATTTGGTGCCTTTGTCGGCTGCTCGAATTACCCTGAATGCCGTTTCACCCGTCAGCTCGGCAATGGCAACGGTGAAGAAGGTACATCGTCGGCCGACGGTATCCTGCTTGGTGAAGATCCCGAGACCGGACTTTCGGTCACCCGTCAGAGCGGCCGGTTCGGCCCCTATGTCCAGCTTGGCAAGTCCGAAGAAGGTGAAAAGCCACGCCGCGCATCGATTCCCAAGGGCGTTCTGCCCGACATGGTAGATCTTGAGTATGCCCTGAAGCTACTGGCGCTGCCCCGCGAAGTCGGTCTCCATCCTGAAACCGGCAAGCCGATCACCGCCGGCTTTGGCCGCTATGGGCCGTTCATCCTGCATGACGGCAACTTCGCCAACCTCAGCAATCCCGATGAGGTTTTCACCGTCGGCATAAATCGAGCTGTCGACCTGCTTGCTGCACGCTTGCAACGCGGCGGGTCGACCGCGAGCGTTATCGTGGAACTCGGCGAACATCCCGCTGAAGGCGGCAAGATACAGGTCCTGAGCGGCCGCTACGGCCCTTACGTCAAACACGCCGGAATCAATGCCACCTTGCCGAAAGACATAAGACCGGAAGACGTTACGCTCGAGCAGGCGCTGGAATTGATCGCCGCCAAGGTCGCAAAAGGCGGAAAGAAACCGGCCAGGAAGAAAGCAGCCCAGAAGACAACTAAGAAGTCGGCTGCAAAGGCTGAGTGATTTGTCCAAGAAGACGCGGACAAATCACTCATCAGAACGAAAGGGTTTACCATCGAAGGCCGAAATTCTCGAATTCATCAATTCCGCCGCTGGTGGCGTCGGCAAACGTGAAATCTCGCGCGCTTTCAAGATCAAAGGGGCAGATCGCGTCGCCCTCAAGCAACTGCTACGCCGGCTAGCCGACGACGGCCTCATCGCCAAGCGCGGGCGGCGCATTCAACCGGCCTCGGCCTTGCCGCCAGTCGCCGTGCTTTCGGTTACCGGCGTTGATGAAGATGGTGAATTGATTGGGCAACCCGACAAATGGGATGCAGACAACGCCGGGCCACCACCGAGCATCATCATTCACACCAGAGCCCGAGGCGGCCCCGGCAGCCCCCGGCAGCTGCCGAAACCCGGCGACCGTGTTCTTGCTAGGCTGACGACCACCGGTGACGAGCGCTATCCCTATGAAGCCCGTGTCATCCGCAAACTAACAGCGCAGGCCGCCCACCTCCTGGGTATCTTTCGCAAGGTCGCAGGCCAATCGGCTCGCATCGTACCGGTCGACAAAAAGTTACGAAACGAGCTGGAGGTGCTGCCTGGCGACGATAGTGGCGCCAAATCGAACGAGCTGGTCGAAGTAGCAACCGTTCACGACCGAGAACGCGGACTCGTGCGTGCCAAGGTGATCAAGCGTTTCGGTTCGGTTGATGACCAGCGCAACATTTCGATGATCGCGGTTCACCAATATGGGATTCCAGTCGATTTCTCGGAGTCCGTCGTTCAGTTTGTGGACTCCCTCGAGCCGTTTCCGGTAAAGGACCGTACTGATCTGCGTCAATTGCCGCTCATCACAATCGATCCGCCGGATGCTCGGGATCACGATGATGCCGTATGGGCCTGCCGTGATGATGATCCGGAAAATGAGGGCGGTTTCAGGGTCATTGTCGCCATCGCCGACGTTGCCTTTTACGTACGACCCGGCACCGAGCTCGACGAACAGGCGCGAATTCGCGGCAATTCAGTCTATCTGCCTGACCGGGTCGTTCCGATGCTGCCGGAGCGACTTTCCAGTGATCTATGCTCTTTGAAAGAAGCGTGTGATCGCCCCGTGCTTGCCTGTTTCCTAACGTTTGATGCGAAAGGCAGAAAGCGAAAGCACCGGTTTGAACGTGCGGTCATGCGATCGGCCGCCAGCTTGTCCTATGACCGGGCCCAGGCTGCCATTGATGGCAATTCGGACAGACAGTCGGGCGCACTGCTGGAGCCAGCTCTGTGGCCACTTTGGGCTGCATATGATGCCGTTGCAAACGCGCGGGCACGCCGTCAGCCGCTTGAGCTGGAATTGCCTGAGCGCAAACTCCTTCTTGATGATGCTGGCAACATTGAACGCATAGTCATGCCGACAAGATTCGATGCCCACCGGCTGATCGAGGAATTCATGATCCAGGCGAATGTTGCAGCAGCCGAAACTTTGCAATCGCAAGGGTCTGCCGTGCTCTATCGAATTCATGATGCTCCGTCGGTCGAAAAGATTGCGGCACTGTCGCGGTTTCTAAAAGCCCTTGGCTTGTCGGCCCCCATCGGCCAGACGATGAAGCCCAAACATTTCAACCAGCTGCTGAAAAAATGTCGGGGTCGCTCTGATGAGCACATTATCAACGAGATGATCCTGCGGACCCAGGCACAAGCTGCTTACAGCGCAGATAATTTGGGGCATTTCGGCCTCAACCTGCGACACTATGCCCACTTCACATCACCGATCCGCCGTTATGCCGATCTGATAGTGCATCGCGCTTTGATTGCTGCATTGAAGCTCGGCCCGGGCGGACTGGACAGCCGCGACATCGAGAAGCTGCACGACACCGCCGAGCTGATCTCGGCCACCGAGCGCCGTGCTATGAGCGCCGAACGAGATACCGTTGACCGGTTGATCGCCAGCCATCTCGCCGGACAGGTACGCGCCCGGTTTTGCGGCCGCATCTCCGGAATGACCAAGGCAGGATTGTTCGTCCGCCTGGAGGAAACCGGTGCAGATGGCTTTGTGCCGGCGTCTACAATCGGCAGCGAGTATTATGTGCATGACGAAACTCGCCAGGCCCTAGTCGGTAGCGAAACGGGGGAGACGTATCAGCTAGGCGACTCTGTCGAAGTCCGTTTGCTCGAGGTCACGCCCATTTCCGGTGGCCTACGGTTTGAAATCTTAAGTGAAGGCAAGGAGGGTAAACCGGCCATCCGTGACCGAATCCAGCGACGTAGACCGAGAAAAACTCGCCACACGAGACGCTAGAGCGGCACCCTTTGCGCCTGTTGCGTCATCCTGACGCGCGGCTGAACACGACCTTTCAAATTCGACATCGCGATTGCACATTGGGCCATGCGCTCCGACGACATCCACACTGCCCAACGGTCCGGTGACTTGGACAGGCCAGTCACCAAATCCATGTGCTATGGCGCTCGCGGCAAATGCCCATCATGCGGAAAGGGTCGCCTATTTTACCGTTACCTGAAGATTGCCGAACAGTGCGACAGTTGCGGTGAAGAACTGCATCATCATCGCGCCGATGACGCGCCACCTTATTTTACGATCTTCATCGTTGGCCACGTCATCATACCGCTGGCACTCGCAGTTGAGCGCATCTGGCGACCGGATATGATGCTCCATATGCTGGTTTGGATTCCTTTGGCATTGGCATTAACGCTGCTTTTGTTGCCGGTCGTCAAAGGATCGGTGGTCGGCCTGCAGTGGTCATTGCGAATGCACGGATTTGAGTATGCGGCATCGCGGCGGTTCAAGCAGAACAGCACCGGATCAAGTAATATTGAACCGGTATGACCCAATCGGACATTGCCAAAGCGCTACGGCCGCGCGATGCAGCGACCCTGATAATCCTGCGCGGCAAAGGTCAGGCCACCCAGGTTCTCATGGGCAAGCGCCACGCCGGGCACAAGTTCATGCCCAACAAGTTTGTCTTCCCCGGTGGACGCGTCGACTTTGCTGATTGCCGATATTCGCCAGCCCGCGACTTGCATCCTCGGGTCGCCCGAAAACTGACGGTGAAAATGCGCGGCCGTCCGTCTCCGGGGCGAGCCCGTGGTTTGGCCATGGCGGCAGTTCGCGAAACTTTCGAAGAAACCGGGCTAATCATCGGTGAACCAGTCGAAAGTCCTTCGCCCAGTCGCGCCCATGGTTGGCAGGAATTCACCAAAACTGGTTTTGCTCCCAGCCTTGACGGTTTGCTCTATTTCGCCCGGGCGATTACGCCGCCCGGCCGGCCGCGTCGTTTTGATACACGTTTTTTGGTCATCTGGGAGGACCATGTTTGCAACATCGACAATCCAGTGACCAGTTCCGAGGAACTACTGGACCCGCATTGGTTCACCATTGATCAAGCACAAGAGCTCGACCTGCCTTGGATCACCACCCACATCCTGCAGCGTCTCCAAAAGGCGTTGCGCGACCCGCAACAGTTAGCGCCCGGTGCACCGGTTTCATTTCAGCGTATGGTCGGCAACAACTGGCACTACGAAACGCTTTAAACTCACGATGTATTGAGGCGGCACATGTTCGCGACTTGACTTCGACATCGCAGTAAGCGATACCGCATCGACAAATGTGCTCAAGCCCCAGGATGGCTGCCGGCACCAGGAGACTACGAGAATGGCCAAGGCGACGACAATCAAGATAAAGCTGGTGAGCACGGCTGACACCGGCTACTACTATGTGACCAAAAAGAACACGCGGACACAAACCGAAAAACTGTCTTACCGCAAATACGACCCCGTCGCGCGCAAGCACGTCGAGTTCAAGGAAGCCAAAATCAAATAAGCCGGCTTCCATCGATCCAAAAAATATCGCCACCGAATGTTCGGTGGCTTTATTTTTGGCCGCACACCTCGTACCCTCGTGACATGATTCGAAAATAAGGCGACCGGCCCGGAACGGCTTAACGAGGAGGCCACTCGAGCCGTCCGGACCGGCCTAACCCCTGGGCTCAGGAGATGCGGCGGACCTGAAGCGCCGGGGGCAACTGTTGCCCAGCAATTTCCGTGCCGGGCGCAGCTAATGTTCAGCGGTATGGTTTGTTTTTTTCTGCCTCCACGCCTGCCTATGCACAATTGCAGCTTGTTCCAGCCGCCAAGATTTGAATCTAATCTTACTGAATTCGTTGACTTCTGCAATGCAAGATCCGTTTTAGGGTCAAAAATTGTTCAACGATGGTAAAGGCTTAAGGTAAATCAACGAGGTAAACGCAAGGCCTTGTGACATCCTTTTGAGACCTCGATTGGCGCCTTAGATCAAGTTTGTTCTTGGTTGAACCAAACTGAGACAATAGACCTGACGGCCGTCATGATTTTGGTGAACGCGTCGCGGTTCAGATTGATTCAGTCTGAAACAATCCTGTCAAGCCAACGCCAAGCCCTGATTGTCTAACGACCCTAGAGCGTTTCTTTCTCATGTGGAACCATTTGAGAAAGAAACGCTCTAGGCGGCGTCCGCAATCACCCGATTGCGCCCTTCGCTCTTGGCCCGGTAAAGTGCATCGTCCGCCCGTCTGAGCATGGCTTCAAGCGAGTCATTGGAATCTTCAAAACCCGCAATTCCGATCGAGACAGTTATCTGCAACGACGGCGCACGTTCGCCTGCGTTGAACGGTACATTTCCAACCGCTTGGCGCAGACGTTCGGCGACAACATATGCAATGCTGATATCGGTATCGGGCAATACTATGAGGAACTCTTCACCACCGACACGGCATGGCAGGTCAATATTGCGAATTTGGTCCCTTAACCGTGTCGACAGTTCGACCAGGACCTTGTCGCCGGCAGCATGACCATGTGCGTCATTGACCGACTTGAAGTGATCGACGTCGAGCGCCAGAATCGCCAGTGACTTGCCGCGGTTGGCGGCATTGTCCACCAGAATACCGACTTGGGTTTCCATATAGCGCCGATTGAACAACCCGGTCAGGGGATCGGTTACTGCGAGTTCAAGCGACTGTTGTACATTGTTGCGCAAACGCTCGGTATAGCGCCAACGCTTGATTTGCGTGTTGACACGTGCCAGCAGTTCTTGTCGATCGATCGGTCTTAGGAGGTAATCATTCACGCCCATGTCGAGCGCCCGCATCATCCGCTGATTGTCGTCTGGATCAACAATGATCAAGATTGGTATCTGCCGTGTGCGCTCAAGTGAGCGTAGCTGGGAGCACAGTCGCAGCCCGTCATAGTCCTGCAGATCAAGATTGACGATGATCAACTCATACGCCGTCTCTGCGGCCTCGAACACCGCCTGCTGCGGATCATTTGAACTGATCAGATTGTGTTGCCCCTCAAAGGCCGCCGAAATTCTTTCTCCCAGATGCCCGCGGTTGTCGATTAATAGGATCTGGGCCGGCTCCTCGAGCGATGTACAGTCCGCATCGGTCAAAAGACCCATTTCTTCACCCGGAGAGGCCCTTGAACGAAGTTCATCTGTCAGCATCTTCAGCCGAACGAGGCTCTTGACCCGACAGAATAGGGCTAC
>JAEKFU010000153.1 GCA_016522385.1 Pseudomonadota bacterium | reverse complement strand
GCCGCAGCTTTATGATGCCAATCGCCATCCGGCCGCAGTTGACGAATGGTCACATCATGGCCGCCGGGTTATGACGCTGGAAGACGGAACTTTCGCCACAGAAGTCGATGGCGCCTGGTATAGATTTGTTCAATTGGAAGATATAGATGCACTCGACCGCTAGAGTGTGCGAATGCGCTTTAAGCTGATAGCTGCCCTCGCCGGCGGGTAGGGGGCCAAATCTGTAAGTGCTGGGAACGCTTGAACTACTTCAAGCTTGTGGCCGTTTCGGTGGTTGCTTAACGGTTGCCGGCTGGCGTCGCTGACCAATACTACCAATGCTCAGCGCCATGACGGCGGTAAACAAGGCCATGCGGGCCATTAATTCCAATGTCAACGCGAGTATCTTCATGCTTCCATTTCCCTGGCTTGTGTGCCGATTGGGGAATTGAGCGTCATGCAGTGCAAATCCTAAGCCAATCCCCTTAACTTGCCATGAAACCGCTGTTCACGAGGCATTAACGCTAGAGTCGCGGAACAAGAATATGACGGCCTGATCAGCGCAGACGCAGCTTGCCGTTTTCGAAATCAAAGATCGCGCCAGATTGGATGCAGCTCGGTAGGCAAATCTCGATCATCGCCGCGGCCAGCTCATCGGGTCTCGGCAGTGACTGCGGATCTTCACCCGGCATTGCCCTTGCACGCATGGCTGTGCGGATCGGCCCCGGGTTCAGTAAATTTGCACGGACCGGCGTGCTCGCGGTTTCCGCTGCATAGGTTTTGACCATCGCTTCAAGCGCGGCCTTGGAAATCGAATATGCGCCCCAATAGGCATGATTGCTATGTGCAGCGCCTGAGGACACGAACACGGCTCGGGCGGCGTCGGAACGCTGCAAGAGCGGATCCAGGGACCGGATCAGCCGCCAGTTCGCGGTCACGTTGACCGCCATGACCTCATCCCACACTTTCGGCTCAAGATGCCCCAGAGGGGTCAACATTCCGAGTATTCCAGCATTGCCGATCAGGATGTCCAACTTGCCCCAGCGCTCATGAATGGCGGCGCCGAGTTGATCGATAGCATCGTGTTCCAGAAGATCGACTGGCACCAGCGTCGCCGAACCACCGGCCTGCGTAATTTCGTCGTCAAGGTCCTCAAGGCCGCCAACCGTACGAGCCACAGCGACAACATGCGAACCGTTTACCGCAAGCTGCTTTGCAATGGCATAACCGATGCCGCGCGAAGCACCTGTGACGACCGCAATGCGGTTCTCAAGAGGTTTGGTCATCACTTTGACAGCAAATTATCCAGCTTCGGCGAGCAGCGAAAGTTGCCTTGGATCATGCCCTGAAGCGCCATCAACATCCGTCAGCGGCGTCGGATAGTCGCCTGTGAAACAGTGATCGGTGAATTGCGGGCGCACCGCGTCTCGGTCTTCCTGGCAAACTGCCCGATAAAGACCGTCAATGCTTAGGAAGGCCAGGGAATCGACATTGATAAACTGACGCATCTGCTCGAGCGAATGGGTTGCCGCCAACAGGGAACGTCGATCGGGTGTATCGATGCCATAGAAGTCCGGATGGGTTATAGGCGGACTGGCAATGCGCATATGCACTTCGCTGGCGCCGGCCTCGCGCATCATCTGGACGATCTTGACCGAAGTTGTGCCGCGAACGATGGAATCATCGATCAGCACAATGCGCTTGTCTTCGATAACTGCGCGGTTGGCATTGTGCTTCAGCTTAACACCCAGCGCCCGGATCTGCTGGGTCGGCTCAATAAAGGTGCGGCCAACATAGTGATTACGGATAATGCCAAGCTCGAAGGGGATGCCCGAGCTTTGCCCGTACCCGATGGCTGCCGGCACACCGGAATCTGGCACCGGTATCACGACATCGGCGTCGGCCGACGCTTCGCGGGCCAGTTGGTCGCCCATCTGCTTGCGCACTTCATAGACCGACCGGCCGGCCAGAACACTGTCCGGCCTGGAGAAATACACATACTCAAATATGCAGAGCCGCTCGCGCATTTTCGGGAACGGGTGTAGCGATTCAACTCCATCTTTGGTGATCACTACCACTTCGCCATTCTCGATCTCGCGTACGAAACGCGCACCAATAATGTCAAGCGCACAAGTTTCCGACGCCAGGATATAACTGCCGTTCAACTCGCCCAGTACCAGTGGGCGGATGCCGTGCGGATCGCGAACGCCGATCATCTTCTTGTTGGTCATCGCAACCAGAGAAAAAGCCCCTTCAAGCATCCTGAGGGCATCGATGAAGCGCTCGACAATTCGCGGCTTTCTGGAGCGGGCGACCAAATGCAGGATCACTTCAGTGTCTGAGGTTGAATGGCAAATTGCACCTTCGGTAATCAACTCCCTGCGCAAGGTCAAACCGTTTGTGATGTTGCCATTGTGGCAGATGGCGAGGCCACCTGTTGCCAGTTCGGCAAACATCGGCTGTACGTTGCGCAGGATCGTCCCCCCGGTGGTCGAATAGCGCACATGGCCAACCGAAGACCGGCCCTGCAGACGGTCGATGGTCGATTGCTTGGAAAAGCTGTCACCAACTAGGCCGATGCGCCGCTCGGCATGAAACCGGTCACCATCATAGCTCACCACACCGGCTGCTTCCTGGCCGCGATGCTGCAATGCGTGCATCCCCAGTGCGGTCAGCGCGGCTGCATCATCATGTCCGAACACGCCGAAAACGCCGCATTCCTCATGTAGCAAATCGCCATCAAGATCAAAGTCAGACGCATCGTGCGAAGGTGTGTTGCCGTCGACCATCCTCAACCTTTTCACATCGCAGAGCTTTGGATGCCCGAAATCTCAGCCCTGTCGAGCTCAATTACTACCACCTTGGGTGCTTTCGATCAGCTGGTCAATTTGGCGCTGCTGGTTTGCCTTATAACCATCATCGCCTTGCTCGGTCCTTTCGCGGTCTGTTCCCGCCTGATCGCGGCTGCCCAGATAGGTTTTACCTTCTAGGGTTTCAGCTATTTCAGGTGGCAGGAACGAGATTATAAACTGACCCACCCGCTCTATCGCCGGCCGCGACGTCGCATCGCGCACCCAATCTTCACGCTTGTCGATGGGGGTCAACCAGATATAGAAAAGATAAGCAATAACAACAAGCAGCAGCCCGCGGCCCAACCCATACGCGAAGCCCAACGTGCGGTCGAAAGCGCCTGCGGCCGAATCCAGGACCAGATCGGCCAGCTTGACACTGATCACCGACATGATCAGCAGAACCACCAGAAACGCAGCGCTGCCGACTGCTATCTTCGAAATGAGCTCGCTGTTTGTGTATGGCTGTGCCAGCTGCACCAATTCTGGCGTGAACACGGCGAAAAAAGCGGCCAGTGCGGCAGCGCCCCAGGCAACCAGTGACAAGACTTCCCGGGTAAAGCCGCGCATTAGCGCCAGCAAGCCAGAAATCAGCATTATGCCGATCAAAATGAAGTCGAGAATTTGCAGTTTTGGCATGAGGCCTCATCTCCAGCAGAACTAACTACAAGTGCGCCTTGGGAGCATGCCCCGGTCCGTTTGTCAAACTATAGGCAGCTTTAGCACAGGAGTCATGAGCAAATCCAATTGGATCGGTCTTGTGCGTCTAGCTGGTGATCCAGGCGGCAAGTGCCGACAGATCGTCCATTAGTTTTAGATCAACGCCCGTTACGCAAGGCGTTTCAGCACCCGCAGCGATCACCGCCCGGTTGAGCCCTAGTTTTGCGGCTTCTTTGAGGCGTTGTTCGGTTTGACCGATCGGCCGCACCGCGCCTGACAGTGCGATCTCGCCGAAAAACACCGCGTCGAAGGGCAAGGCAATGGCACAAAGCGACGAGACCAGTGCGGCGGCCACCGCCAGATCAGCTCCCGGCTCGCGCACCCGGACACCGCCGGCAACATTCAAATAGATGTCATGCGCCCCGATAGCGATCCCTGCTCGCGTCTCCAACACGGCCACAATCATGGCAAGGCGGTTCGAATCCCAGCCGACGACCGCCCGGCGCGGGGTACCCAGCGATGATTGTGAAACCAATGCCTGCACCTCCATCAGCAGCGGGCGGGAGCCTTCCATCCCGGCAAATACCGCTGTTCCGGGCGTCGATGTGTCGCGCACGCCCATGAGGAGTCGAGATGGATTGTCGACCTCCTGAAGCCCGCGGTCTGACATCTCAAAGACACCGATTTCATCGGTCGGTCCAAAACGGTTTTTCACCGCTCTCAGGATGCGGAACTGGTGGCCGCGGTCGCCTTCGAAGTAGAGCACGGTGTCAACCATGTGTTCAATGACCTTCGGTCCGGCAATCTGACCATCCTTGGTGACATGACCGACCAGCAGCACCGAGGCACCAGTCTGTTTGGCAAATCGGATCAGTGCCTCCGAACCGGCCCGCAATTGCGAAACCGTGCCCGGTGCCGCCCCGATAACCGGCGACCACAGGGTCTGGATGGAATCGATGACTACCACCGTCGGCACCGGCGCACTTTCACGTATAGTGGCGAGAATGTCGCTGACATTTGTCTCCGCCAGCAGCATTACATCCCTGCCGGCGACGCCGAGACGTTCCGCACGCAAACGCACCTGATCAATCGCTTCTTCGCCCGATACATAGATGACGTGTCCACCCTTGCCGGAAAGGGCCGCCATGGCCTGCAACAATAGGGTTGATTTCCCGATTCCCGGATCACCGCCGATCAGCACACCCGTTCCCGGCACCAGACCGCCGCCGGTGACCCGGTCAAATTCGTTGATACCGGTCAATGTGCGTGGCGGGGCAGGACTGTTGCCGGTCAGGCCAACCAACTTGCCGACACGACCTTTGGGCATGGATTGCCCCCTGGCCCCGGCCAATGGCGCAACTCCAGATTCCTCGACAATCGAATTCCATTCAGAACAACTGTCACACCGTCCGGACCACTTGGAATGCAGCGCGCCGCAGGATTGGCACACGAAGTTGGATGAGGCTTTGGCCACTGACTGGATCCCGGTCGAATTTGGTTTTGAAATCCGCGTTGATCTGCTTGGAGCAGCAATGAGTATCAAGTAGAACAAAATAAGAACTTTGTCGAGTGCTTTCGCTGTAGCCAAGTTCGTCATTCAGGCCAAGGCGGGGATCCAGGGCAGCTTGGTCCGCCGTGCTAATCGTCTCTGGACTCCGTCTATCGCCCGGTGAGGACTGTCAAGAAAAACCAAACCAACTCGGTTTAAGGCCTAAGCACTTCCATCTGGATTGGCCCCTCGGCGCGGCCGTGGATGAATTGGTTGACGTGGGCATTGTTGGAATGATCGATCGTCCCGGCGGCACCCTGCCAGATGATTTTGCCCGTGTAGATCATTGCGATGTCATCGGCGATTTTGCGAGCCGAGACCATGTCGTGAGTAATCGAGACTGTAGTGGCGCCCAATTGCTTGACGCATGAGACGATCAGGTCGTTGATGACATCGGCCATGATCGGATCAAGACCGGTGGTTGGCTCATCGAAAAAGATAATTTCCGGATCCGCTGCGATCGCCCGTGCCAAGCCGACACGCTTTTGCATACCGCCCGATAACTCGGCGGGAAACAGCTCGCCGACTTCTGCTCCCAAGCCAACTTGAGCCAGTTTTGCAATGGCAATATCCTTGGCTTCGGGCCT
>JAEKFU010000129.1 GCA_016522385.1 Pseudomonadota bacterium | reverse complement strand
ACATTCAGACTCTCCTCGCACTTCGCCGGCTGTTTCGTGAGCTGAGACCCGATGCGGTTCTGGCCTACACCGTAAAGCCGGTGATTTGGGGTGGTATGGCGCTTACGGCAATTCGATACGTGCGGTTTCACGCACTCATTACGGGTTTGGGCTTTGCTTTCCAGGGCCACAACTGGCGACGAAGGCTCCTGACCAAGTTAGTCAGTCAGCTATATCGGTTGGCGCTAATTCGGAGCGACACCGTGATTTTTCAGAATCCGGATAACCGGCACGTGTTCATATCGCGTAACATTACAAAACCTGCGAAGTGCCATGTTGTGAATGGGTCCGGGATCAACCTGGATCACTTTGAAGTCCGTGCAAGTTCGCCCGGCGGTGCGAAGTTTCTCATTATTGCGCGGCTCTTGAAGGAAAAAGGCCTGTTCGAGTTTGTCGAGGCGGCACGTATAACAAAGTGCCGATATCCTGACGCAGAATTTTCGATTCTTGGACCAATTGACCCGTCACCAGACGGCATTCCTCTATCGAAAGTTAAAGAATGGCAGCAGGAAGGAATTGTCAGTTACCTAGGTGCAGCGAGCGATGTTCGCCCGTTTATTGCAGATTGCGGCGTGTATGTACTACCGTCTTACCATGAAGGCATGCCCCGCACAGTCCTTGAGGCCATGGCAATGGGTAGGCCCATTCTCACAACCGACGTGCCGGGTTGCCGTGAAACTGTCGAACCTGCAGTGAATGGTTTCTTGGTCCCCGCACGCGATGCTAGCGCCCTTGCCGAGCGGATCGACTGGTTTTTGAGAAATAGGGACAAATGGCAGGATATGGGCAATGCCAGTCGCCGTCTTGCGGAGAATAAGTTCGATGTCAACAAGGTGAACAGTGAGATACTGCGCATCATTGGCCTGTCGAGTTCGGACGAGAAATGAACAAGCGAATCTTTGATCTACTCTTTGCTTCAGTGGCCTTAGTCGTTCTGTCGCCTGTTTTTCTGGTTATTGCGAGCATTGTGAAATTGCGGCTTGGCTCGCCCATTCTGTTCAAGCAAGTTCGTCCCGGCTATCATGGGAAACCGTTTACGGTTCTCAAATTCCGCACGATGACAGATGTGAAGGATAAGGACGGGACATCGCTCCCCGATGAGCAGCGTTTGACACCATTTGGCAGCTGGCTACGGTCCAGCAGCCTCGACGAGCTGCCAGAGCTTTGGAATGTGCTCAAGGGAGAGATGAGTATGGTTGGCCCCCGTCCGTTGTTGATGGAATATCTGCCGCTCTATTCGCCAGAACAGTCAAGACGCCATAACGTGCGGCCTGGCATCACCGGATGGGCGCAAATCAACGGCCGCAACGCTCTCACTTGGGAAGAAAAATTTGCGCTAGACGTTTGGTATGTGGATAACCATTCGATTGCAGTGGATCTCAAAATCCTATGCAAGACGATTGCTGCCGTGGTGCAAAGAAAGGGAATATCCCACTCTGGAGAGGTGACAATGCCACGTTTTGTTGGCAATCAAAAAGGCAAACTGTGACAAAGCAGCTCATCATTGTTGGAGCAAGTGGGCTTGGAAAAGAAGTCTTCTGGCTAGCCGACCGCCTCGGACTTGTCGTAAGAGGATTTCTTGATGATGCTTTTGATGGTCCTGGCAACGAACATTGCGGTCGGCCTGTATTCGGACCGATAGATGATGCTGTTGACCACAAGGATGCTGCTTTCTCGATAGCCATTGGCAATCCGCGTACGCGCAAGTCTGCTGTTGAACGCATGCAGGGCAAGGGCATTCAGGACTTTATGACCTTGATTGATCCCACAGCTTGTGTAGGACCAACGGTTAATATTGGAAAAGGATCGATTATTTGTGCAGGATCAATGGCGACTTACGATATTGACATCGGACCGTTCACGCTGCTCGACCGGGGAGCCATGATAGGACATGACTCGACTATCGGCGCGTTCACCACTATTGCACCGCTCGCGTCTTTGTCTGGTAATGTTACCGTTGGCGAAACTGTTGAAATCGGCACAAGCGCCGTGGTCCGTCAGGGCCTGTCGCTCGGACGGGGCTCACTGCTTGGCATGGGAGCAGTTCTGGTCCGAGACCTGCAGGAAAATGAGGTGGCAGCAGGTAATCCTGCCAAAACACTCCGCTTTGTAAAATAGCTACTTAGGGAACGTCTTGTCTCATTCATCAACATTGTCATTGGCAAAGGCCAACGAGACCGAAAATTCGCTTGCGCTACGGACTAGTGAATCGTGGCCGAATTTTGCACCAGACGAAATCGCTGCAGTTACAGATGTTCTTCGGTCCGGTAGGGTCAATCAGTGGACCGGGAGCGCTGTGAGGGACTTCGAGGAGGCCTTCACCAACTACATCGGCGCCAGTCACGGTATTGCCTTGGCAAACGGCTCGCTGGCTCTGGAACTTTGCCTGCTGGCGCTAGGCGTCGGGCCGGGCGATGAGGTGATCGTGACGCCGCGCTCTTTTGTTGCCTCGGCGCATTGCGTTCGTATGGTTGGTGCAAGACCAGTTTTTGCCGACGTCGATCCCGTTACCGGTAACATCTCCGCGGATACTATTGCGAGGGTGCTCACTGACCGCAGCAGAGCGATTGTCCCAGTCCACTTCGCCGGTTGGCCGGCGGACATGCCGGCGATCATGTCCCTTGCTCACGGCGAAGGATTAAAAGTGATCGAAGACTGTGCCCAGGCACATGGTGCGCAGACCGTTGGTAGGCGTGTCGGCAGCTTTGGCGATGCGGCTGCATTCTCGTTTTGCCAGGACAAGATTATGTCGACTGGCGGCGAAGGTGGACTCGCGACTTTTCGTGATTTTGCTGCGAGTGAGTGGGCCCGCTCATTCAAGGATCATGGCAAGAATTTTGACAAGTTAGCTGGTTCACGGGCTGTAACGCCAGGCAAGTTCCAATTCATGGTCGACCAGGTTGGCACAAATTGGAGGATGACGGCGATGCAGGCCGCGATCGGTCTTGTCCAGCTCAGCAAACTTGAACAATGGTTGAAATTGCGCGCGCGTAACGCTGCAGTTTGGGCGCGGGCGCTTGACGGGCTGGAAGGCATCCGCGTGCCTCGGCCGTTGGCACCGGCCAGTCACGCGTTTTACAAGTTCATCTGTTACGTTGATCTGCCTGAGCCAGTTGCGGCACATGCTCGCGATCAGATTCTCATAACGGCTGCTGCAAGGGGTCTTCGTGTGTTTTCAGGAGGATGCTCTGAGATTTATCGAGAAAACGCCTATGATGGGCCCGAAGCACGCGCTCTGCCAAATGCAAAGGCCCTCGGCGACACATCGTTGATGATGGAAGTACATCCAACTCTTGATCACTCCATGCTGAAGCGCAGGGCGCAAGCATTGCAGGAGATTGTGGAAGAGGTACTTGCGGAACATCGGTAAAAACTTGAACTGCTAGAGCATTTTTTCGAGCATATCGGGCCGTATCCTGCTGCATTGAAGTAGTTGGCACATTCTGCCGGGGTGAATGTGTCGATTGCCCTATTGTGCTCCAGAGTTCGCCGATGGTGTGGGCTGCAGCCTTCTCGAGGATAGCCCTCAGCTTGGCGAAGTCATTTTTGATCGGGTTGAAGTCCGGACTGTAGGGCGGCAGGACGCGCAATGTCGCGCCAGCAGCTTGGATGGCCTCACGCACGGCAACTGGCTTGTGGGCCGGCAGGTTGTCCATGATGACGATGTCACCTGGCCTGAGAGTTGGAACCAGCATTTGCTGGACATTGGCGAGGAAGGCTGCCCCGTGCATCGGGCCGTCGAGCACCATGGGTGCAGTTAGGCCGGATCGCCTGAGCGCACCGACGACTGTCGTTGTCTTCCAGTGGCCATCGAGGGATTGGAGCCCTGCACCGCTCGCTGTGCTTTGCCCGTCCGTAAAGCCTGGCCATTTTTGTCGAGGCGCCGGTCTCATCGATGAACACCGGTCTGTCAGGATCAAGATCGAGTTGACCGACAAACCAGGCCCGCCGTCGCGCCAACACATCAGGCCGCAGTTGCTCGCAGGCGTGGACCGTTTTTTGAAGCTCATGGCGTGGCAGTCGAGCAGTCGCCATACCGTACTCGACGCGACCCGCAGACCATGGGTGCGCTCCAGATGCTCAGCGATCTCGGCAAGTGTCATGTCCGAGGTCGCCTCGATCAGTTCCAGTATTTCTTGCGCGTGCGCCTCCATCCGGTGCGAGCGCTTGTCACCACCCTTTGGCTGGGGATCCAGACTGCCAGTCTCGTGCCACTGATTGACCCATCGCACGGCTGTCGAGGGCGCAACGCCAAACCGCTCGGCAGCAGCACGGCGGGACATTCCGCCTTCAACCGCATCAATCAACCGCTTGCGTAAATCATTGCAAAGAGGTTTCGGCATGCAGGCTGGCCTCCTTATCCAGCCCACATCTTGAATCACGTCACAACTGATTTGGGAATTCCGATCGATTCAATCACATCGCAAATTGCTCTAGAGATCCGCCACAACTTATCATTACTTGGCCTTTATCCTGTCGCCATTTCCTGATTGCATTAATCGATGTCAGCGTGCTGCCACGTCCAATTACTTTGGCAATGCAAGGCTTCTGCAACGTTCCGTTAGGTGACATGTTTACCACAAATTAAGAAATTCCCGACTGACGTGCGATTCGAGTATTGCCTCGCCAAATGTTTTGCCACACAAAACGAGCAAATGGGAGGAAGCCGAGGTGAACCAGCTTGTTGCAAAGCTGGCCGGCGGACATGTATTCAAGAGTCAGCTTCTTGATCGGTCACGGCTGCAGAAGCGCATTATTCTTGTCGTAAATGATGCTGCTATCTTGTTGTTTTCGCTATGGGCGGCGATGGCATTGCGCTATAG
>JAEKFU010000119.1 GCA_016522385.1 Pseudomonadota bacterium | reverse complement strand
ATGGAGCCCCTATCCGCCGAACAGCATGTAAGTGACCGTATCAAGGGCCTTGCGCCAGGAGCTGTCCCCGGCATCTACGCTGCTGCCGGCAAAAAGTGGTTGCTTTGACACCACCCGTCCGTCAACGCTCAGCCGGATGAAGCCAATTTGCTGGCCCTCTCTAACAGGTGCCCGCAGAGGACCGTTGTAAACAATCTCCGCCTGTGCCGAATTACGCTCTTCGGCGGCCAGCAACATGTTGACCGGCTCTTTGGCGATCAGTGCAACCCAGGCCTTCTGGCCGCCCCAGACACGTGCTTGGCTGACCGTCTCGCCTCGTCCGAACACACTTATCTGGCGGAACTTTCGGAAACCCCAATCCAAAAGTTTCTGGGCTTCGCGGCCCCGTTGCGACTTTGAACGTAGACCATTGACCACGACAATAAGGCGTCGTCCGGATCGCACGGCCGATCCCACCAGTCCATAACCGGCCTCCCGGATATACCCAGTCTTGATGCCGTCAGCACCGGGATAGCTGCCCAGCAAGGGGTTGCGGTTATATTGTTTGATGTTGTTCCAAGTGAATTCGCGCTCACTGTAAAGTTTGTAATTCTCTGGGAAAACCTCGATCAAATATCGCGCCAGCGTCGCCAGTTCAAACGCCGTCATGCGATGCTCGGGATGCGGCAAACCGGTGGAGTTGCGGAATGTCGATTTTTCCAAACCAAGCTCGCGTGCCCGCTTTGTCATCATATCGCCAAACGCTTCTTCCGACCCTGCAATCCCTTCAGCGATCGCAATACATGCATCGTTAGCAGACTGGACAATGACACCTTTCATCAGGTCGCGCAGCTTCACTCGCGAATTCAGTACCGCATACATGGTCGAGCCGCCCGACGCGGCCCCTCCCCTGCGCCAGGCATCCTCACTGATCGTGAACTCATCATCGAGCCTCATGCGGCCATTGCGCAATCGCTCAAACACCATCAGCATGGTCATGATCTTGCTCATGCTGGCTGGGGCCATCAGTTCATTTGCGTCCTTTTCGAAGAACACCTTGCCGGATCTGGAATCCATCAAGATGGCGAACTTGGCCTTCGTCTCGAAACCGCCATTCTCGCTTTGCGACAGGACCGGTACAGCAAACAGCGGCAGCATCAGCAGTGCGCAAAGTATGCTCTGCACACCGATACGCACAGACACAGCTGTCCGCGGCAACAATCCAATATGGTTCAGTAGCGCCTTTGCCATCGCCCGTTCGTATATACGCAAAGGTATCTCTGCGGCCTCGATATTTCGGGCAAGCTAATGAGCAGATGTTGCGAAATCAACCCGTTGCACTCGATGATGCACCGTCAATTTAGCGCTATTCGAAACAATCGCGCATCGTGGTGACCGGCATCGACAACTTGGTTAAGGACGTTCTGGGCCGAGACCTCATCGGCCAGCGGCCCCATTTGCACCCGATAAACCGTGCCAATGCTGACGCTCACCGGGGTAATGACCACCGGTCCGATATTGCGCAAGCGGGCTTGCGTACGATGAGCGTTGTTCTGATCGCTGAACGCGGCAACCTGGACAAAGAAGTTTCCAGTATTGATCGCTGAAGGCACTCCCGCATACTGATTCGCAACCGGATCCGGACGAGTCCCATCAACCTGGGCGATCATCTGCCGCAGTGGCGTACCGCGGCTCAGTTCCTGATTCATCGCCGCCAAATGCCAGCCCTGGTCATCCAGCGGTGCCGGCCCGATATACTGCACTCTGACCTCACCGGTACCATTGTGCTTGACGTCGAGGATTTCGGCCGACTTGCGTGACAGGTCGATGATCCGGTCATCAACGAACGGACCGCGGTCATTCACCCGGACGATCAGTTCACGGCCATTTTCCAGATTAGTGACCTTGGCATAGCTTGGCAGCGGCAATGTCGTGTGAGCAGCAGTAATGTCATTCATGTTGAACCACTCGCCGTTCGACGTCATGCGCTTGTGAAATTTAGGCCCGTACCACGAGGCCACGCCGACCTTGTCGTAGTTAGGTTCCTCTTTCGGATAGAACTTGATTCCTGCGATCTCATAGGGTTTGCCGAGATGACGGCGGCCGCCGCCTTTCGGGATTGGCCCTGCCCCCTTGTACATCGGGCTGCCGGTGCCCGCGAACGGGTCATGCTTGCCCAAGGTCGTGCAACCGGTGATCAAGACGCTTGCCCCAACAACAATACACAACGTAAACAAGACTGGCAGGATCTTGAGATCACCGATCAGCCAAGAGACCCGCTGGAGAACCGTAAAAACTGAACTTTGCATGACTATCCACTCAACAACACCGCACAAGATGCGGCTTCGGCACCCTATCGCCGCATTAGGCGCCGACCTTGGTGAAGGAATGGTTGAGGAACATGGTTAACAATTTATCAACTGAGTGAATTTGAAAGATGCAAACACTTGCAGCACAGGATTCCGCATCCGTTGACTCTACGCTCAGCCGCCAGTTGGTCGAACTCATCGCCAACAAGCCCGTGGACGATGCGGATCTCAACACCGCAGCCCTGTTCGCTCTCGATGCCATCGCCAATATAATTGCCGGGCGCAATTCGCCACCGGGGCGTAAGCTCCTGGCTTGGGCTGCGGATATTTCGGGTAATGGCAGGATTGCGGCTCTTGACCCGGCCCGGCAGGCATTCATGCTGGGCGCCCTGTGTCACATCCTGGAGGTCGACGATCTTCACCGCGCTTCCGTCGTTCATCCCGGGTGCGTGGTAATCCCGGCCGCAATCATATTGGGCAAGGGTCAACCGGGCCGAACCGTGCTGATAGCCCTGCTTGCCGGTTTCGAGGCCGCCTGCCGGGTTGGTATGGCCGTAGGGCCGGCGCACTATCGCACCTGGCACAATACCGCGACATGCGGCCCGTTCGGCTCTGCCTTTGCCGCCGGGTCGTTACTGGGTCTCGATCATGCCCAGATGCAACACGCGCTTGGCAATGCCGGTAGCCAGTCATCAGGGCTGTGGGAGTTCATTGAGACCGGTGCCGAGACAAAGCATCTGCATGCCGGGAGGGCCGCTGAGGCGGGCATTGTAGCGGCCCAGCTGGCGGCGCATGGTTTCACCGGTGCGCCGGCCATCCTTGAAGGCAAACGTGGCTTTTTCGCCGCCACCTGCCCGGACCCAAAGATTGCCAATTTGTTGGACGACCCTGAAGCGCCTTGGCAGATCCACAACACGTCCATCAAACCCTGGCCGTCCTGTCGGCACACCCATCCTGC
>JAEKFU010000090.1 GCA_016522385.1 Pseudomonadota bacterium | reverse complement strand
TCGCACGTGTAGCGACACAACCTGACTAAAATTTTGCGCCAACAGACCCTAGTTCGATCACTAAGCCGGGAGGTGGCTCGAAATCCAAATAGGCACATCGGCTATATCACCGTTCCTTAGGGTTAAGTTATAGTGCCCGTGGATTGAAGGCATCCCTACTGTAACGGGAGGGCGCATGACTTACTACGACCTAGGCGAGTTCAGCCGAACCATCACAACGACATCCCCCGAGACCCAGACGTGGTTCGATCGCGGATTGAATTGGCTTTATGCATATAATCACCACGAGGCAATCGCCTGTTTCAAGAAAGCGCTCGAGCATGACCCGGGATGCGCAATGGCGCATTGGGGCATCTCTTATGCCGCCGGGCCCAACTATAACCTTCCATGGCATCTTTACGATCCGCACGGCAAAGCGCAAGCTCTCGCCGCGGCATATGACGGGATGCAGGGCGCGCTTGAACATGCATCCAATGCGTCGCCGGTCGAGCAAGCCCTAATTCAAGCGCTGCCGTTGCGCTACCCGCAACGAGACCCGATCGAGGATCAGGCTCCTTGGGATGCAGCTTATGCGGACGCCATGCGAAAGGTCTTTGAAGCCTTCCCAGACGATCTCGAGGTCCGGACCGTATTCGTTGAATCCATCATGAACCTGACACCCTGGAAGATGTGGGATCTCCAAACCGGCGATGTCGCCGAGGGCGCGGGGACAGCCGAGGCAGTGGAAATCCTGGAAAGCACCTTCCGCGACACTCCGGTCTCATGGGACCACCCCGGCCTGCTGCATCTTTACGTTCACCTGATGGAGATGTCGCCATTTCCTCAGCGTGCAATTCTGGCTGGCGACCGTTTGCGCGACCTTGTTCCGGACGCAGGCCACCTCATCCATATGCCGACACATATCGATGTGCTGTGCGGATATTATCGAGACGTCATGCTCTATAACCAGAAAGCGATCGCTGCTGACCGAAAGTTCCTGGAGCGTGAGGGGGCACTCAACGTCTATTCGATGTACCGAACCCACAATCATCATTTCGCGATTTATGGCGCAATGTTCCTTGGCCAGTACACTCCGGCGATAGAGGCCGCCGAGGAATTGATTGACACAACGCCTGAGGAGCTGCTGCGTATACCCTCGCCACCAATGGCGGATTTCCTCGAGGGTTACCTTGCGATGAAACAGCATGTGTTGGTGCGGTTCGGCAAATGGCAGGAAATTATCGACCAGGAGCTTCCGGAGGATCAGGAGCTTTACTGTGCTACGACCGCGATGATGCTCTATGCGCGTACAGTGGCCCACTCGGCGCTCGGCAATATTGCCGAAGCCGAAGAGGCGCGAGAGGCATTCCTTCAAGCTAAAGCAAAAGTGCCGAAGAGCCGGCGGGTTCACAACAATACTGTCCAAGACCTTCTCGAAGTTGCCGAACAGATGCTCAACGGGGAACTGGAATACCGCCGTGGTAATTACGAGGCGGCTTTCGATCATTTGCGAAAGTCGGTCGAACTGGACGATGCCCTGCCCTATGACGAGCCCTGGGGTTGGATGCAACCAACCCGCCATGCGCTTGGCGCGCTGTTGCTGGAACAGGGGAAAGTAGAAGAAGCTGAAGCCGTCTATCGCGCCGACCTCGGCCTTGACGATTCACTGAGCAGAGCTTGTCAGCATCCGGAAAACGTCTGGAGCCTACACGGCCTTCATGAGTGCCTGACACGCCGCGGCGAAACAGTGGAAGCCGCACTTATAAAGCAACGGCTTGACCTCGCGACTGCGCGTGCCGAGGTTCCGGTCAAAGCCTCCTGTCACTGCCGGCAACAGGCGGCCGCAGCCTGAACGCTCGAACCGGCACGCCGTGGGTACTTCGGGCTGTTTGGTTCACCCTGCCCGCGCTCGCGGGATGCGATTTTCGGCCCACCGGAATAGCAGGACTATGGCTCCCGTAAGGCAGATATAAAGTCCGCCAACAAACAAAAGCGGTTCATAGATGCGGTAGGTCTCCTGGCGTACGATCGTGCTCACGCCATAGACCTCGAATATGGTGATGGTGGCAGCGAGCGGAGTCGACTTGAGTGTCAGGACCATTTCGCCTGCGAGCGTGGGAAAGACGTTCTGCAGTGCCCGGGGAAGCCAAATGCGCCGCAAGACGGTGAACGGGTGCATGCCAAACGCACGAGCCGCTTCAAGTTCGCCTTTGGGCACGCCACGGAAGGCGCCGCGCATTACCTCACCCTCATAACCTGCAACGGACAGTGTGAATGCAAAGATCGCATAGGGAAATGCTTCACGCAGGATGGGCCAAAGGAATGATTCCCGAATTCCTGGAACCGACGGGAACAGTGATCCAAGCCCGTAATAGACCAGCCATAGCTGTATGAGCAGCGGCGTGCCGCGGATCATGGTACAAAACGCGCGTGCCGCCCAGGCGAGCGGACGCGGCCCGGTGACCTGAACCAGGCCTATCGGGATGGCCAGACACATGCCCAAAAAAATCGACAAACCGAGCAGTTGCAATGTGACCAACAGCCCATCAACAAATTTGGGAGCATATTCTGGAAGCCAGTACCACTGCATCGCGCCCGTGCCTCACCCTAGTTCCGGCTGTCCGCGCCGGTATCGGCGTTCGATCCATCGGAACACGACGTTGGAGACAAGGGTCAGCGACAGATAGAGCGCCGCGGCAATCACGTAGAACAGAAAATAGGACTTCGTCGCGCCAGCCGCCTGGCGGGTCTCAAGTGCCAGCTCACTGAACCCTACAACAGCGAGCAATGCCGTATCCTTGGTGACGATCAGCCAGAGATTGGCCAGCCCCGGCAGCGCAAACGGAATCATTGCCGGGACGACAATCCGTCTGTGGCGCTGCACCCACGACATACCAAAGGCGGCCGCGGCCTCCACCTGTCCTGCCGGTACCGCCAGTATCGCACCGCGCAGTACTTCAGTGGCATAAGCGCCCTGCACAAACCCCAGCACGTAGATACCTGCGGCAAGGCCTGAAATATCAACCCGCTCGTAACCGAGAGCCTCAAGCGTCTGGTTCAATAGATCGGTCCCGGCATAGTAAAGCAGCAGGATCAACACCAGCTCGGGTACGGCGCGGATTAATGTCGTATATGTTTCCAACCCCCAGCGCAGGATGGGGCCACCGTAAATCTTGCCAAGCGCGCCGGCCAGCCCGATCATCAACCCCAAAATATAGGCGCCCAGTGCAATCTGAAAGGTCTTGGCAAGACCGCGAAGCAGATTGCCTCCCCAGCCCGGCGGCGATAGCGACAGCAGCTCCCAGGGAATGGACGCCATAAAGGCGTTCATATCTTCCTATCCATGTATGGCGCAGACCGCTTCACGGCAACGCCGGGGGATTGCACCGTGTGCGACAGTTTCAACTCGCGACCGCTCAGCTGCCGGCACCGTAGATGTCGAAGTTAAAATACTTCTTTGAAATCGTGTCGTATGTCCCATCTTCGCGGATCTTCTTGATCGCGGCGTTGAATTTTTTCTGCAGCTCGTCATCGTCCTTGCGCATGCCGCCACCGACGCCGGGACCGAATACCGCAATGTCATTCAGTTCGCCCTTTACCTCGCAGCATTTGCCGGCGTCGCTGGTGAGGAACGGCTGCATGGCGAGCGAATCCCCAACCACCGCATCGATGCGGCCTGCAACCAGGTCCTGATTGTGTTCGTCGAAGGTCTGGTAGGTTTTGATGCTCGAAGCGGTCGATTGCAGATGCTTTTCGGCATAGTTGGCGTGGGTCGTCGCCACCTGAACGCCGACGATCTTGCCCTTTACGCTGTCCGGTGTCCCATCGACCTTCGAGTCCTTCGGCGCAACCATAACCGCTGGTGTATTGTAATACTTGTCGGAGAAATCGATGGTCTTCATGCGCTCCTCCGTGATCGACATTGAGGAGATGATCACATCGAATTTCTTTGCAAGCAGCGCCGGAATGATGCCATCCCAGGCGACCTCGACCCACTCGCATTTTTCATTCATCGCAGCGCAAATCGCATTTCCGATCTCAATTTCCCAGCCTTTCCAGTTACCGTCCGCGCCCTTCTCGGCAAACGGCGGATACGGTTCCGCGGCAACGCCGAACTTGACATCGGCCGAGGCGATCGTCGTGCTCATCGCGACAGCGACAAATGCCGTGGCGAATAGTTTGAAGATATTATTCATTGCTAGTTCCCTCACTGTTGTTTGAGTCTTTTCCTATATTAGTGAACAGACTTGACGAAGTTTCGACATTTTTCGCTCGCCGCTTCGAAAAACACCCGCTTAGGTGGCCCCTCTTCTTCGACGAGCCCTTCATGCAAAAACATGACATGGCTCGAGACATCCCGGGCGAACTTCATTTCGTGAGTCACCAGGATCATTGTGCGTCCCTCTTCGGCGAGTCCGCGGATCACTTTGAGAACCTCGCCGACAAGTTCAGGGTCGAGCGCCGAAGTTGGCTCGTCGAAAAGCATAACGCTCGGTTCGATTGCCAAGGCGCGTGCAATGGCGGCACGCTGCTGCTGACCACCAGACAGGAATGCGGGATACTGGTCGCGCTTGTCCCAAAGCCCGACACGATTGAGTATCTGTTCTGCCCGCTCAGTTGCTTCGGCCTTTGGCGTTTTCAGCACGTGAATCGGTGCTTCGATGACGTTCTGCAGCACAGTCATATGCGACCACAGATTGAAGCTCTGAAACACCATGCCGAGCCGGGTACGAATCCGTTCGACCTGGCGCATGTCGGCCGGTACAAGACTGCCGTTGCTAGGGGGCTTGAAGCGCACCTCTTCGCCCGAGACGATGATGCGGCCTTGGCTCGGCAGTTCGAGCAGATTGATGCACCGCAGGAATGTACTTTTGCCCGAGCCGCTTGCCCCGATGATCGAGACAACGTCGCCTTCCCGTGCTGTCAAAGATACGCCCTTCAACACCTCAAGTGCACCGAAGCTTTTGTGCAAGTCTTCAACTGTCACTGCTGGCTCGGAAGCGCGCAGCTCACTGCCCGTGGTAGTGAGAGCAGACGTCATTTGGGCAGATCTCCGCGTTGCGTGCAATATGTATGGTAGCGTTTGCCGGTCATTAAATCAACGCGCATGCGACAGGCGGAGATGTCACAAAATGTGTGTTTGACAAAGAAGATGCCCAGCGTGCAATCCATATGCCTCGCCTCGTTTCCGGGACTTGCCTGCGAACGCATGTTTACGGGGAATTTAACGGCAGACGATCGAGCAATTGCTGCATGACCTCATTGACCGAGCGCCCGGCTGTATCGATGATGTGCTCTGCTCGGGCGTAGTCACGGGCCCGGTTTCCCATAATCGCCTTTAGCTCCAACAGGGCTTCGTGATGACCATCGATCGGGCGCGTGTCGCCTTGGGCAACGACCCTGTCCAAATGCTCCTGCGGCGTCGCCGTAAGCCAGATGGTTTCAAAATTGGCCAGGAGTAACTCAAAGGTTTCGTTGTTCTCGCTGATGCCGCCGGCGGACGCCAGAACGCAGGCATCGTATTCGTCGATCACCGACAGCAGTTCGCGTTGTTCAAGCCTGCGGTATCCTTCGGCGCCATACAGATTGAAGATGTCAGACAAATCCAGGCCGCTGCTGCGCTCGATGCGTTCGGTGAGCTCTGCAAAGGCAATGCCCAGTTCGTCAGCGATCAGTCTGCCAAGCGTGGACTTGCCGGCGCCACGCAGGCCGATAAGTGCAATGCGGTTCTTGCGGTCATGACCCCGCGTTGCAGTGATATCACGGTCCAGAAGCGAACTGATCGGGCAGTCCAGCGCTTGTGCGATATGGCGCAGTCGGACTATGGAGATGTTGCCTCTGCCACTTTCCAACTGGGCCAGGTATCGCTCAGACACGCCGGAACGCGCGGCAAGCGACTTCCGGTTCATTCTCTGCCCACGGCGGGCCTTGCGCACTTCTTCACCGAGTCGCTGAAGGTACACTTGGTCAGATGGGGCGATGCTTTTGTGCAACATAATGCTGTACTCTAGCAAATATTGTGCTATCACATAGCACGCTCGCCCACAAACTTGCAATATATTGCATACTTAAAATCTGACGTGGCCAAAATGATCGACTTTCAAACCACTCAAGCTGACTGGCGACATTGGCACCTGGAGATTGACGGGGAAATTGCCGAACTGATCATGGACGTCGATGAGGCAGGCGGTCTTTTCGAGGGTTATGAACTTAAGCTGAATTCCTATGACCTGTCGGTCGATATCGAGTTGAACGATGCCATCCAGCGGCTGCGTTTCGAGCATCCAGGGGTCAAGGTCGTTATTCTGCGCTCAGGCAAGGACAAAGTGTTCTGTGCTGGTGCAAACATCCGGATGCTGGGGGGCGCCAGCCACGCACACAAGGTCAATTTCTGCAAGTTTACCAACGAAACACGAAACGCCATGGAAGATGCAACCGATCACTCTGCACAAACCTATTTGGCGGCAGTCAACGGTTCATGCGCCGGCGGCGGTTACGAGTTGGCACTTGCCTGCGATTACATCATGCTGACGGATGACGGTGCATCGACCGTGTCGCTGCCTGAGTTGCCGTTGCTGGCGGTCCTGCCAGGCAC
>JAEKFU010000081.1 GCA_016522385.1 Pseudomonadota bacterium | reverse complement strand
GCCGCATGTCGTGACAACCATTCGCGTCAGTGAGCCGGTGCTTGGTGCGACCTTCTTCCATTCGGCGATCTCACGGAAGATCGGAAGCAGTATGAGATACCAGATTTCAAGCGCGAACAGGGCAATACCGAGCAGTTTGAAGCAGAAATAGTAGACAAAGATTGCAATGGTGGTGAACAGGATCATGCGGTAGATCCATGTCGTCCAGGCGTAAATGATCAGGCCGATCCGCATGCGACGGGAGAAGGGCTCAGGCGGCTCCAGAGTCGGGGCAAACAGCACTTGTCGCAGTTTCCAGCGTCCCAGCGCGAAGGCGCGCGGCTGCAAATTGTCGACGCCGATAAAATCAGCCAGCAAGTAATAACCGTCGAATTTTAGGCACGGATTGAGGTTGAAAGCGAGACTTATTACCCAACCCGTCGTTGCCACCATGAAGGCAATGCCACGGGCTGAGCCGTCGGGCAGGAACACCCATGCAAACGTCGCGATACACGCGAGCGCCAACTCGACGGCGATCCCGGCGGCACCAATCAAGAGGCGCTGGCGTCGCTCCGAAAGACGCCAGGCATCGGTCACATCGGTGTAGAGCAGCGGCACCATCAACATGAATGCTACGCCCATGTTTGGCACATAGACGCCAAAGCGGGCGGCCGTGATGGCATGGCCCAGTTCATGAGCTGATTTCAGGACCACCAGTGCGATGGTGAAATAGACCGCGCCCTCCAATGAGAACACTTCGTCAAACGTATTGAGAAAAGTGGTCCATTGCCGTGAAGCGAGGTAAAGCCCGGCGAGACCAATTAACCCAACAAATACAATGGCTTGCCAGGTGTAGAAAGGCGAAAGATACGGTGTGATCACTTTGAGCGCACGTTGCGGTCGAACCAGCGGCACCTTGAAGAAAAGGTAGTTGCGAGCAATGCGCGACAGCACGGAGGGACTGTTGGCGGCCTTTTCGTGGGCCTGACCGGCCCAGCCTCCCGGGCAATCCTCTTCGGTGAGTTTGCTGTGGCGCAGGAAGGTCAGCAATTTGCCCAGTTCCTGTTCGTCGATGGTGTATCCCAATTGCCGACCAGCCTTTCGCGCCAGCTGGCTAAGCGTGAGATCGTCCCGCCATAGGAACAGCAACTGCCTGGTTTGCTGGTCGATCTGGAAATAGCGCTGCTGTAGGGGGTCATGAATCGTCCAGACCGGTTCGCCTGCGATGCCGGTGCCGGTCCGCTTGATCTCGATATCCTGGCGCAGCCGCGGCATGAGGGAAGGGGCCGCTGTCGATGCCTGTGGCGTTGCCTTTTCGCTCATATTCCGATCCATTGCCTGAGCGCCGACAGCGGGCGGCGGAACAAGTAGAGGGCCAGCGGCACGTCATCGCCATAAAGCTGTGCCGTACCGCGCGCGCCGAGCCGCGGCAGGGTCCGATCGGTCTGTGTGAGACTGGCGATCACCTGGAACGCCAGAACGTTTCCGGGTCTGATGCGGGCCTGGTAGTCGGCGAACTCGACTTTCGCCTGACGCGAGACCAGGGGTTCTGAATCCAGGAAGATTTTTGCCTTGGCACCGGGTTTGAGGACGATAGCATCGGCGATATCAACGTCGACCGTCACTTCAATTTTGGCGGGATCGGCAATTTGCATAATGCGCTCGCCGAGCGTGACCGGCTTTCCGATGAGCTCTTGGCGGTCGGTGTAGATTGCAACACCATCGCGCGGTGCCTTAACAGTGGCGCGGTCGAGCATTTCGCGAGCGAAGTTGAACTCGGACGTCTTGAGCGCGTGCTCTGCCATGGCAAGACCGATTTCGTGGCGTCCGCGGACGTCGTTGAAGGCTTGTTGGCTTGCTTTCTTGAGCCGCGCCTCGGCGACCAGAACCTGGCGTTCGGCGACCTCCAGGCGGTTGCGCAATGAGGTGGCCTCGAAGCTGACGATTGGCTGGTTTTTTTTGACCTGCTCATTAGGGGCAACGAGGACATTCTCGATAACGCCTTCAATCGGTGCGGCGACAATGAACGGTCGTTTCGGGGTGATCTCGAGCGGTGCGAGAGCCATCATTGGGACAGGAATCGCCAGGGCTGCCAATAGAGCGACGAATACTGCAAGAATAATACTTCTTGCCCTAATAATTTTGGGCTTGAAACGTTTGCCAATTCGCGCCTCCGACAGGAGCAATGCCAACGCATGAGCAAAGATTGCGGTCATGCGCTCTGCCACGACAACGGAGTCCTCGCTCCAAGCACGTTCGGAGGCCAACAGCATGCCGCCGAGCACCGCACCGTCACGGACATGCAGCGGCAGCCAGAGCAGTTTCTGGTACGGATAACGGGCAAGGAACTCGTCATCGTCGTGCGCATGGTCCGATAAGTCGAATTCGCACTGGTTCTTGTGACCTGCGCCAGCATCTTGCGACGCAACAACGGACTCCATGCCACGCACGACCGGTGCCGATCGGTCAACCGCCGGCAAGCCCGAAATTGCGACCAGCCGCATCGCAGCCTTTGCCCGGAAGATAAAGATCTGTCGGGCGCCGGTCAGTTTGCGGGTTTCATTGGCAAAGACGAACTGCAACTCCTCACACGTACGTGCGTCGCGGGCTGCGGCTTCGACATTCAACAACGCCTGCAGAGCCGCAGTGGCAATGTCGCCGGTCGCAACGGGTTGGGCATTCACGGCAGGCGCTGGATTCGCGG
>JAEKFU010000074.1 GCA_016522385.1 Pseudomonadota bacterium | reverse complement strand
ATCCAGTGATGGTACCGTGAACCTGGCACCCTACAGTTTCTTCAATGCGTTTGCGCAAGCTCCGCATTATGTCGCCTTCGGATCAGGTGTCTCTCGTCATGGCGGAATGAAGGACTCGCTCAACAATATCGAAGAAACGGGTGAATTCGTGCTCAACTTGGCGACTTGGAACCTGCGCGAAGCGGTCAATATCAGTTCGACGCATGCCCTGCCGCATGTTGACGAGTTCGAGCTCGTCGGTCTCAAAAAGACACCGTCCAAGCTGGTAAAGCCGCCGCGGATTGCCGGCATTGCAGCGGCTCTGGAATGCCGCCACCATCAAACGGTGCCGCTGCCGGGCGACGATGGTAGCGTGGATGATCATCTGGTCATTGGACGGGTAATTGGCATCTATATTGACGATCAGTTCATCAATGACGGCCGGGTTGACACATCAAGCATGCAGCCGATCAGCCGGCTCGGCTACAGCGAATATGCCGTTGTGACCGAAACATTCCGCATGCGTCGGCCTGACTAGGGTCTGGCATGTGGGCTGCAGAGACGCTCATTCTTATTGCAGCGACGTTTGGTCTTGCGGGATTGATCAAAGGGGTGGTCGGGCTTGGCTTGCCGACAATATCGCTGGCAATTTTGACTGCGACCCTGGGTTTGCGAGATGCCATGGCATTGATGCTGGTACCGTCGTTGGCGACCAATGTCTGGCAAGCGGTGGCAGGGCCGGCATTTGGAGAAATCCTGCGCCGATTCTGGCCAATGGCGGTGGCTGCAATCGCGGGTACTTTCGTTGGACTAAGGATCGGCATCGGAATCTCGCCCGATCTGCTGGCGGCCGTCCTTGGTATCGTTTTGTGCATTTATGCTGCGAGCGGCATCCAAGGTGTCGCATATGCGCGGGCGCAAAGCCTGGAACATCTTCTAACGCCGCTAACCGGGCTGATCAGTGGTGTCATGACGGGACTTGTCGGTGTGTTCATGGTGCCGGGCGTGTTGTATCTGCAGGCGCTGCGGCTGCCAAAGGAACTCTTTGTCCAAACGCTCGGCGTGGTGTTCGTCGTGGCGACTGTCACCCTGGGCATCGCACTGTCGCGCTATTCTCTGCTGAGCGGCGATCATGCGATCATCTCGGCCGCTTCTGTTATTCCGGCTTTCGCCGGTCTGTATTTGGGCCAGAAGATCCGGGCGCGCCTGTCTGAGGATCGGTTTCGCATGGTGATATATTGCGCCCTGGCGGCTTTCGGCATCTTTCTGATAGCGCGGGCTTTTCTATGACGCTCAACAGACCCTAGAGCGTTTCTTTCTCATGTGGAATCATTTGACCGCGTTTCTGCGTCTGCTGGCTAGGCATGCTTCGCGCCGTGGTCTGGTTGATCACAAGCGGAACATAACGACGTCCAGCGGGCGCAGAAACACGGCCTTCGGTGGCCCAAATCCGGCCATCGGACGTCATTACGGAACTTGCCCGATGACTCACATCGCGCTGCGTTCCGTAACTAGCCGAGTGACCGGATTTGGACCATCAAATGGTTCCACATGAGAAAGAAACGCTCTAGTCTAAACTTAACACTCTTGCCGTGTCTGCGCCGGTTGTCACGGGAACGATTTCAAGCTTTGTGACATCCGACCATGCGCTGACCCATCGCTGGAGCAAGGCGACATCATCGCATTTCATGACCTGGAAGCAGCGGCTCAAATCGGCTGCGACCCAGGAGGCGACGAACTCAAGACCATCGGGCAACTGCCTGCCATGTTCGCGGTAGCGTGCATAGATTGCCTTAGCATTGCTGTTGTGGAAATGTTCGATCACCATGAACAGCATAACGGATTGTCCTGACTGCGCGACCCTCCGGAACCAGCGAAGCAGACTTGCATAGGTTGTGCAACAGATGTGATACCGCAGGCAGTCACACGACGTATTGCGGGCTTTGGCTTCTGAGGCGGGCGAACGGGGTCTTTGCGAGGATGCGCAGGTCAAACAACCAGGAGAAGCGGTCGACATATTCTAGGTCGTATTTGACCCGATTCTCGATCATTTGCGGGCTGTCCATATGGCCGCCAAAACCGTGCATCTGGGCCCAGCCGACAAGACCCGGCTTGATGCCGTGGCGCAGGCAATAGCTGTCGGCAACCTTTTCATAGAGGCCGATATCGTCGCGGTCGGGCGTCCTATGTGCGGCAGGTCCGACAATCGACAAGTCACCTTTCAACACGTTGAACAGTTCGGGCATCGCGTTCAACGACGTCATTTCCAGAAATCGGCCGACAGGCGTCAATGTTCGTTCGGGCTTGTCTTGATCCGCAACTGTTCGCGTGCGGAAACGCAAGACATTGATTGGGTTGCCATCAAATCCAATACGCGGGTCGGTCTCGAGCAATGGACCCTTACTGGTCAGACGTATGGCTAGCGCGATCGTCAGGATTACGGGCGATAGGACACCGATTAGCGTGGCCGCGATCAGTCTGTCCATAATCTGCTTGTTGCGCAACTTGCCGGAACCAAGGGGTCTGGAGAACACCGTCAGCAGCGGTAACCTTCCAAGAAACGTGTAGGCACGGGGCGACAGCTTCATGTCGATCGCCTGGCCGCAAATGCGGACATCCACGGGCAGTTTCCAAAGTTGCGGCAAAAGTTGCATGAGCCGCGTATGTGCGGTCATGGGAATTGTCAAAATGACGAGATCGACAAGGTCGTCACGGACATAGGCTGCCAGATCCGAGATCCGGCCAATTTTCTTGTGGCCGCGGACCACCGCGGGGCTGCGGTCATTGCCGCGATCGTCGAAAATGCCGACAATATCGATATCAATATCCGGCGAAGTCTCAAGCGCCGCGATGGCGGCTTCGGCGTGCTTTCCGCCGCCGACGACGGCTATGCGTTGGCGAAACGCGCCCGAAGCTGCCAGCGGCTTGGCCCACATGCCGGCGCACAGACGACTGCTGAGGAAGTAGAGCGCCACGGCGGCCAGCCAGACCAACGCTCTGCCGGGTGGCAGAGGAAACAGTAAACTATTGGTAAATAGCAGTGCTGTACCGCCTACAACTGTAGTTACGCCGATTGCGGCAATCGCACCATGCGCAGCATTGATGAGATAGTCGATGTCGTAAATTCGGATCCAGCGCAATGCAATGGCACAGACATATGTGAACTCCGCGGCCAGCAAAGCAGCAGCAATCAAGGCAGCTTCAGGGGATAGGAACTGCAGGGCAAGGTTGAACAACACGACCAGGCTAGCAAACAGTATCGCTGCATCAAAGAGGCGCAGTAACCACTGAACATGGCCCGGATTGACGTAGCTGGGCGTTTGTTTGTTCCGCTTTCCGGCGGCATTTAGCGGGTCTGGCAGGGTGCTCGTGAAATCTGTTTGCGGCATTGAATTCCCCTTACCACCACATGAGGTGCGCGGGATAACTGCCACAAATTGATGAGAAAAGAGTTAGTTCAACCGGCCAATATGTCCTTTGATTGGAGTCGGCTGTTTTGCTGGTAAATGGATGGTTAACGGGCTTAAGCGGTGCTGGCCGCAGGCGTAAGGTCTTGCAAAAATCTTCCCTAACCGTCCTTCGCATAGACACGCGCGCGTGCGAGCAGCTTTTCTGCGCGTTTGAGGTGGGGGATATCGTACATTGCGCCGTCCAGGCTGATCACGCCAGGGTCCCCAGACATCGCGAAAGCTTCCACAATGCGACTGGCGTGGGCGATAGCTTGCGAAGACGGCGTGAAAGCCTCATTGATAATCGCGATCTGGTCCGGATGGATGGCCATTTTCGCTGTGAATCCGTCGCGTGCCGCTGCTGCGCATTCATCCCTCAATCCGTCATGATCTCGGAAATTGACATAGACCGTGTCAATCGGCTCAACATCGGCCGCCCGGGCGCCGATCAAGCAAAGGTTCCGCGCCAGCCGATAAGGGCTGGTGAGCTCGCCGTCGGTATCTCGGCTTGTGGTGGCGCCGAGTTCATTTGAGAGGTCCTCTGCGCCCCATGCGAGCCCGATGAGTGAGGGACTAGCGTCATTGTAGCTACCCAGATTGAACATCGATCGAGCCGTCTCTGTGGCAATGGCGATAATCGGTAACGGTGCATTCATCATTCTGGCGAGCGTTAGGACATCTTCGCCCGATTCCGTTTTCGGTTGCATGATGCCGTGGGGGTTGGCGGGCTCGATATGATCTAGATCCTGCTGCGAAAGACCGCTTGAGAACGGGTTAATGCGCACAAATCGTTGCGGGCGCTTGCCGGGCGAAGACAGCACCTCGGCGGTCAGCTCGCGCGCGGCTTGCTTGCGATCCGGCGCCACGGCATCTTCGAGATCGAAGATGACTACGTCTGCATCGCTTTTGAGCGCCTTGGCAATCTTGCGCTCGGAATCACCGGGAACGAAGAGAAGGGAGCGCATCGCTTTAGGGCCTGTTGAGACTTAGGTCGTGGTGCAGGAGTGGCCCATCATCGCGGGTGTTTGTCGTCGAATATATCGGCATGTCCTTGTTCCTCACACCCTTCAGTGAATGCCCAGAATTTGCGCCTGAACCAATTCTGAAAGACCGACGCCACAATCTACTACTCAACAGGCCCTATGCGGCTTGCGGCTTCATACGCATGAAGGCCTGGCGGGTGCATTCCGCAACCAGTGTGTCGTCTTGTTTGTAGGCGCGATGTATGAACTCGACGATGCCGGCATCGGGGCGTGAATTGCTGGCGCGCTTGCCTTTGACCTCGGTGCTGACGCGGACAGTATCGCCTTGAAAAAGCGGTGCCGGAAAGGCGACGTCGCGCATACCGAGATTGGCAATGGTGGTGCCAAGGGTCAGGTCATTGACCGAAATGCCAATCATCAGGCCGAGCGTGAACAGAGAATTCATCAAAGGCTGACCCCATTCGGTCGTTTCACAAAAGTGCCGGTCGATATGCAGCGGTTGCGGATTCATGGTCAGGCAGGAAAACATCGTGTTGTCCATCTCAGTGACTGTGCGGGTAATCGGATGATCGTATATGCGTCCGACCTCGAACTCCTCAAACCACATACCTGGCATTGGTGTCTCCTTGCAGCGTAGCGATGGTTGAGATGATTTCTATCAGAATGCGATCAATTTTGAAGCAGTGCAATTGTGCCATTCGAATTTGCGCATGCCGGTGGGTGAGTCGCCACGCGAGTCTGATTCTGTTTTGTTCTGCTTTGTTCTCGGCCTGTGGAGAAGACTCCGTCGGCTCTCCTAACCCGCTGAATCTATTGTTGGAAATTGTCCACAGATGCATGTGGAAAACTTGTTAACTTATCGTTAACCATGCGAGCGCAGGACTCAACGTCAGTGAGAGAGGAGCTGGGGCAATGCAGACCGAAGGATCTTGTGATATGACCCAATGCCTCATTGTTGATGCCTGTGAGGCAGAGCGTTCTCGAATTCAGGCGATGTTGGCCGCTTACAAATTTGACCTCGACGTGGCCGGGCACGCAAGAGAGGCCCTAGAGAAATGTCGTGGTGCGGTGCCAGACATGATTTTGATGTCAGAACGGCTCGATGACATGAATGCCCTCGATTTCATCAAGCGTGTCCGCAGAACATGGCGACATCGCGCACCGGTGGTTCTAGTATACTCAGACGAAGCCAATCCGTCGCGGATCGGCCGGGCAATCTGGGAAGGCGCATCGGAGTGCCTCATGCAACCGTTCGATGCCGATGTGCTCGACGATAAGCTACGCCAGGTCGGGATCATCTAGTAGAATTCTTACGTGGTGGCGGAACGAGCCGGTGCCGACGTTGCCAGCTATGATGAGACAATCCGGCACAGAGTAGTTGTTACCGAACAGGTCTAATGAGCGATTTGTGGTCGTTCTGCATTGCAGGGAACTTAAAGCGATGTTGGCGGGTTTCAGGTCGGTGTGGGCTCTGTTCATCGGTGTCGCACTTTTGCAGCTGGGGCATGGGCTGCAGGGCTCGCTAATCGGCATCCTGGCGGCAGACGCCAATTTTTCGGCCACGGTCACCGGCTTTGTCATGTCGGGGTATTC
>JAEKFU010000007.1 GCA_016522385.1 Pseudomonadota bacterium | reverse complement strand
CCGCTTTTTTTGACTATTCGGCCCGTCGAATCGAATTGAATTCGCCTTTGGGGGCTGCATCATCCATGCGGGTCTTGAAGTCCGGCACAATCGCTACAATATCGCCTCCGTCTGATGCAAAAAACATGGCAATGGGGTCAAAGGCATATGGCGACGGCAAAGAAAAAAGCGGCTTCTAAGAAGGCGACATCCAAATCGGATCGCAAGGCATCGCACGAGTTCCAGGCTGAGGTCACAAAGCTGCTGCACCTGATGGTGCATTCGGTTTATTCAGAACGTGAGGTCTTCCTGCGCGAACTGATCTCAAATGCCGCCGATGCCTGCGACAAGCTGAGATACCAGTCTCTACAGTCCCCCGACCTGCTTCAGGGTGACAGCGAACTTCGCATCACAATTGCCCTAGATAAGAAGAAGAAGTTGCTATCGATATCCGATACCGGCATCGGTATGAACTATGACGAACTGGTCGAGAATCTTGGCACCATCGCACGTTCGGGCACTCAGGCCTTCATAGAAAAGGCCAGCGCCGGCGAGACTGATCTTCAACTGATCGGTCAATTCGGTATCGGGTTTTATTCCGCCTTTATGGTCGCCAGTACCGTTACCGTCATGTCACGCCCTGCTGGCAGTGACGAAGCCTGGACCTGGATCTCTGATGGTACGGGCAGTTTCACAATCGAAGCCTGTCAGGACAAGCACGCCCCGGCGCGAGGTACGATTATCCAGCTAAAACTGCGGGACGATGCCGATGAGTTCCTTGAGGAAAGCCGCATTGAACATATCGTCAAGACCTACTCCGATCACATCGCGCACCCGATCTATCTGTTCGGCGATCAGGACGTGATGAATCAGCTTAATTCGGCCAGCGCACTTTGGACGCGGCCAAAGTCAGGGATCACCGAAGATCAGTACAAGGAATTCTTCGGCCATGTCTCGGGGGTCTATTCCGACCCGGCATTGACGCTGCATTACAAAGCCGAGGGACGAAACGAATACACTGTCTTGCTGTTTGTGCCGAGTGATCCGCCCTTTGATCTATTCGATCCAGAACGGCGCGGTCGTCAGAAGCTTTACGTGCGCCGGGTCTTCATCACCGGTGATGCAGAACTGCTGCCGCCCTACCTGCGCTTCATCCGCGGCATCATCGATTCCGAAGACATGCCGCTTAACGTCTCGCGCGAAATGCTGCAGGACAACCCTACCGTCCATCAGATCCGCAAGGCGGTTACCAATCGTGTCCTTACCGAATTGAAGAAATGTGCAGAAAATCAGACGGAAGCGTTCGAAAAGATCTGGCAAGCCTTCGGTCCGGTTATCAAGGAAGGCCTATATGAGGACATGGAGCGCCGCGACCAGCTCTTCGAGATTGTCCGCTTTCGCACCACACGTTCACAAGCCGAAACGGTTTCCCTCAAGGATTATGTCACCAACCTCGCCGATAATCAGACTGCCATCTACTACCTGACCGGCGATGATGCCGCCAAAGCCGCCCAAAGTCCGCAGCTTGAAGGTTTCGAAGCGCGGGGTCTGGACGTTCTCTTGCTGACCGACCCGGTTGACAGCTTTTGGGTGCGCACAGCACTTGGTTATGAAGGCAAGCCCTTCAAGTCGATCACTCAGGGCGCTGCCGATCTCGATGATATTCCCGTCAAAGAAGATGACAAGACCGCCGATATCGACGACACCGCGGTTGCGACGCTCATTGCAGCGATCAAGCAGTCGCTCGGCGATAAGGTCAAGGATGTGCGCCTCTCAAGCCGTCTGACCGGTTCACCGGTCTGTCTGGTCGCCGATGAGGCCGGGCTCGACCGCACGATTGAGAAACTCCTTGCCAAACAGGGCGCGACGGGCGTTTCCGTCTCCGCACCGATCCTAGAGGTCAATGCCGGTCATAGTCTGATCACCGCCCTGGCCTCACTGGCGAAAAGCTCAGGCGCATCAGCCGATATAGATGATGCTGCCCAGCTGTTGCTCGACCAGGCCCACATTCTCGAAGGCGAAACGGTCACCGACCCGGCGGCATTTGCCGACAGGCTGAACAAGCTTCTAACCAAAGCGTTTGTTTAGCGGACCCCGGTCACGCCCCGTGCATCTGGCCGTAGGAGGCCGCGCCAATGATTGGGCCGATTCCGCCAACCTGCAACAGGGCCGCACAGCCAGTGGCGCCGTCGACAAACAGCTGCTTTTTGGGCAGGGCGATCCGCAAGGCTTTGCCGTTCCACGAACCGGCCGGCATCAGCTTGCGCGCCACGTTGAAATAAGAGATTTTCTTGCCGGTATTTTCGCCTCGGGCAATTTCCACTGATACTTTCGGCACCACCATTGCGATCCAGATCGTCGCTTCTTGCGCAGTGACATCGGCAGGTCGGTCACCGACTTCGACAACAACCTCACTGCCCGACTCGCGCATCGTCATTGGAACGCTTGCTTCACCGACCTCCTTCATGGCCTTCGCAACATAGCGCCGCCGGCTGCCAACCGCGTGGGTACGCCCGTTAATGACCATTTGCGGGGTATAGACCTGACCGTCACCACGATGCGCCGCATAGGCGCGCTGGCGCCGCGAGTATTCCGAAGAGCCCAGCGTGTCGCGCCATCCCAGGTAGTCCCAGTAATCGACATTGAGTGACAAGCCGATCACGTTACGCTGCTTGATCAGCTCTTCCATATACGCATCAGCCGGCGGGCACGACGAGCATCCCTGGCTGGTGAACAGTTCAACGACGATTGGTCCCTTGCCTGCAGCGATTGCGGGATTGAGAGCCAGCGATGCGGCAAACGATGTCGACAGGGTCAACATCTGGCGCCGTGAGATCTTCAGATGTGAATTCATGACCCTAGCTATATGCCTCAAGCCCCGATCATCTACGAGTCACGTTAGGGTGATCCGACTCACAATTTCGGCAGATGGCTTCCGGTAAATTGATTGCATTTATCAACAAGTTCACATTTGCGTTTCATGCCCTGCAAATGCCGATCGGCGGGTCAATCGGTATCCGCCAAATTGCGTAAGACATATGACAAAATCCCGCCATTGCGGAAGTAATCAAGCTCGTCCTCGGTATCGATACGGCACACAACCTTGACCGAAGTCTTTCTGCCATTCTTGGACGCAATTTCCACCGTCATCTTCTGACGCGGCTTAAGACCGCTACCCAAACCGGTGATTGACACCTGCTCATCGCCCTTCAGCCCAAGCTCTTGCCAACCGCCAACATCGGCAAACTGTAGCGGTAGTACGCCCATGCCGATCAGGTTCGACCGGTGAATGCGCTCGAAGGACTGCACGACGACCGCACGGACGCCAAGCAACAAGGTACCTTTTGCCGCCCAGTCCCGCGACGAGCCCGTGCCATACTCCTTACCTGCGAACACTACCAGTGGCACCTTTTCTTTCTTGTATTGCATCGCCGCATCGTAGATCGGCATCTCTCTACCGGAGGGGTGATGGATCGTCACACCGCCCTCGGTGCCCGGTACCATCTGATTCTTGATGCGGATATTGGCGAACGTGCCGCGCATCATCACCTCGTGATTGCCGCGCCGCGAGCCATACGAGTTGAAGTCAAGGCGCCCCACCTTGTGCCGGATCAGGTACTTTCCGGCCGGACTGTCGGCCTTGATCGCACCGGCCGGCGAGATGTGGTCGGTGGTGATCGAATCGAGGAACAAGCCAAGGATGCGCGCATCAATGATATCCTCGACCGGTGCCGGTTCCAAGCTCATACCCTCAAAATAGGGTGGGTTTTGCACATAGGTCGAAGCCTCATCCCAGGCATAAGTGAGACCCGTGTCGACCTTAATCTTGCGCCATTGCGCGTCGCCCTTGAAAACATCTCTGTACCGGGTTTGGAACGATTTACGGGTGAGTGACTTACGTACCGTTTCGGCAATCTCCTTGGATGACGGCCATAGGTCGCTCAGGTAAACAGGCTTGCCGGATTTGGTGCGCCCGAGCGGCTCCCTGGTCAGATTGATGTTTATCGAACCGGCCAACGCATAGGCGACCACCAGCGGCGGTGACGCCAGATAGTTCGCACGCACGTCCTGGCTGACCCGACCTTCGAAATTGCGATTGCCCGATAGCACCGAGCAAACCACCAGGTCGTTCTTGTTGATCGCTTTCGAGATCGGTTCCGGCAAAGGCCCCGAATTGCCTATGCAGGTGGTGCAGCCGTAGCCGACGAGATCAAATCCGAGCTTGTCGAGTTCTTTTTGGAGACCGGCCGCCTTGAGATATTCCGTCACCACTTGGCTACCCGGTGCCAGAGAGGTCTTGACCCACGGCTTGACCTTCAATCCAAGTCTGTTGGCGTTGCGGGCAATCAGACCCGCGCCCACCATTACAGTCGGGTTGGACGTGTTGGTGCAGGACGTGATGGCGGCGATGACCACATCGCCGGTACCCAGGTCATAGTTGGCCCCGTCTACAGGGACCCGCTTGTCGAGCTGGCCAGGCCGCTTGTACTCGCCGTCCATCGACTCGGCGAACCGGTCATCGGCTTCAGACAGCAGCACCCTGTCCTGCGGTCGCTTCGGTCCTGAAATCGACGGCCGGACGTCTTTCAAGTCAAGATCGAGCGTCGATGAAAACACCGGATCCGGTGAGGCCTTGGTACGGAACATACCCTGCGACTTGGCATATTTCTCAACCAGCGCCACCTGCCCAGGCGACCGACCGGTGCTCTTCAGATATACAAGCGTTTCATTCGATACCGGGAAGAACCCGCAGGTAGCGCCATATTCCGGCGCCATATTGGCAATTGTCGCCTGGTCTTCGAGCGACAGATTGGACAGACCCGGACCGTAGAACTCAACGAATTTGCCGACCACACCTTTCTTGCGCAGCATCTCAACCACTGTCAGCACCAGGTCGGTCGCCGTAGTGCCTTCAGGAAGTTTGCCGGTCAGTTTGAACCCGACTACTTCCGGGATCAGCATCGAAATTGGTTGGCCCAGCATGGCCGCTTCGGCCTCAATGCCGCCGACACCCCAACCGAGCACCCCCAGGCCGTTCACCATTGTAGTGTGACTGTCGGTGCCGACCAGCGTATCGGGGAAGGCAAACTCTACGGTCTTCGATCTGCCATTAGCCATTGTCCGCTCCTTCTTGCTCCATACCGTGCGGGCAAGATACTCAAGGTTCACCTGGTGACAGATGCCAGTGCCCGGCGGTACGACGCGAAAATTGTCGAACGCGCTTTGCCCCCATTTGAGGAACTTGTAGCGCTCACCGTTGCGGTCGTACTCCATGTTGACATTCTGCTTGAACGCCTTGCCGGTACCGAAAAAATCGACCATCACAGAATGATCGATCACCAGATCGACTGGCGCCAACGGGTTGATCTTCTTCGGATTGCCGCCAAGCGCCTGCATGGCATCGCGCATCGCCGCCAGATCGACCACCGCCGGCACACCGGTGAAATCCTGCATCAGCACCCGTGCCGGACGAAACGCGATTTCCCGCGTTGACTTGCGTGACTTGAGCCATTTCGCCATCGCGCGGATATCGTCCGCATTGACCGACCGGCCATCTTCGTGGCGCAGCAGATTCTCCAGTAGCACCTTTAGTGAAAACGGCAATTGGGAGATGCCGTCGAGCCCGTTCCTCTCGGCTGCCTTGAGACTGAAGTACTGGTAGGACTTGTTGCCGACTTTAACTGACTTGAGGCATTTGAAGCTGTCGAGGGATTGCATGGACATGAATGGAGGCGCTCCTGATCTTGCGGTGCACTGGGCAGTAACGTTTGGGAAGGCAAATGTGGCGCCTTTCTAGTGCCGTTTGTTGGCAAATTCCAGCCAAACCGACCCGCAAACACCTCTCTGTGATCGAATTTTTGGCAAGTCTCCTTCCTTCACCAGTCGCATCACGTCATTGGCAAACTGCAATTCAGGTGTTGTTTCGAAGCGGAATCTGGGCCAATGGACTCGGCATGGATCTCATCGGCGAGGGTTTGGCATGTGAACGGGGTGAGCGCCTGGTGTTCAAGGACACCAGTTTCTCCGTCGCTGCCGGCCAGTTGCTTGTCCTGACCGGCCCCAATGGTGCCGGCAAAACATCTCTCCTGCGCCTAATTGCAGGTCTCATTGAGCCAGCAGCCGGAAGCCTTGAACTCGTTGGTGGCCACAGCCAGCTCACCATCGGCCAGCAGACCAACCTGATCGCCCATCAAAACGCAACCAAGCCGTCGTTGACGGTTGCCGAGAACCTGCAATTCTGGTCTGGATTCTTTGGCGATGGCGACATTTCAGCGGCACTTGAGGCCTTCAATCTGTCGCCGCTGGCGAGCTATTCCGCAGCACTCCTGTCGGCCGGACAGCTAAGACGTTTGACCCTGTCGCGGCTGGCATTGGTGACCCGCCCGCTGTGGTTACTTGACGAACCCACCGTCGGACTCGACTCGAACTCGAACGAGAGCTTACGCGGCTTAATGAAACATCATCTCGATCACGGCGGACTGATCATCACTGCTACGCATGTTGATCTCGGCATGAAAGGGGCAAAGGTGTTCAATTTCCCGGAACCGGCGGCACCAGCATGAGTGTGCTGACTGTCCTTGTTCGCCGTGATCTGCTGCTCGCCTGGCGCCAGGGCGGCGGTACCGGTACGGCACTCGGGTTTTTCCTTACGGTGGTTGTCCTGCTGCCACTCGGCATTGGACCCGACCAGATCTTATTGCAACGCATAGCCCCCGGCGCACTGTGGATCGCCCTGCTGCTCTCGGTGCTGCTTTCTGCCGACCGCATCTTCCAGGCTGACTATGAAGATGGTTCGCTCGAGCAGATGACCCTTGGGCCCGCTTCTCTCGAAATCATTATCATTGCAAAGGCCTTTGCTCATTGGCTGTCAGCCGGCCTGCCTCTCGCAATTGCTGCACCGGCACTCGGTTTCCTGTTGAATCTAGACCCGGGTCTGATCCTGCCGCTGGGCGGTGCCATGATCATCGGCTCGCTGGCGCTGTCACTGCTGGCCAGCCTTGGTGCGGCCGCGACCGTGGGCCTCAGGCGCGGCGGCATGCTGGTATCGTTGCTGATCCTACCGCTCTATGTCCCGGCCCTCATCTTCGGTGTCTCTGCCAGCACCGCCAGTCAAGCCGGCCCGGATATCTCAGCCCCCTCGCTTCTCATCTTGATCGCCATCGTCCTGGTTGCCCTGGTGACAGTGCCTCTGGCCGCTGCAGCCGCATTGAGGGCCTATCTGCGCTAGGTCGTGTCTGGGTTGATCGAGACGTCGAAACCAGAAAACTTGAGCAATTTCAATCATATAAAGAACCATTCATGTTTCAGATGATTACAGCTGAAATGATCGTATTCTAGGGCCTGTTGAGACTGTGTCACATTGGAGCGGCCTGGGGTCATTGCATGACAGCGCAAGGCGCATTAGATCATGCGCATGCAAAGATTTGCCAATCCAGCGAGATTTGTCAGGCTGCAGCGCATCATCCTGCCTTGGGTTTCCGGTGCAGCGGTCATCCTGTTCGTCGTGGGGCTCTACCTGGCCCTGTTTGCAGCACCGCCTGACTATCAGCAGGGCGAGACGGTGCGCATCATGTTCGTGCATGTACCAGCGGCCTGGTTGGCACTGATGATTTATACCGTGATGGCCCTGTCGAGCGGGATCGCCATTGTCTTCCGCCATCCACTTGCTGATGTCGCTGCCAAGGCCGCAGCGCCGATTGGTGCCGCTTTCACGTTTCTCGCGCTGGCAACCGGTTCCATGTGGGGCAAGCCGATGTGGGGCACCTGGTGGGTGTGGGATGCCCGTCTGACATCCATGTTCGTTTTGTTTCTGTTGTATCTTGGCTACATCGCTATCTGGCAGGCCATTGATGATCCGCGTCGCGCTGCGCGTATTGCCGCAGTCGTTGCCCTGGTCGGCTTCATCAATGTTCCGATCATCAAGTTTTCTGTCGAGTGGTGGAACTCGTTGCACCAACCCGCCAGCGTGTTTCGCGCCGATGGGCCGGCCATTCACTCATCTATTCTGACACCACTCTTGGTGATGGCTGTCGCCTATACGTTGCTCTATGTCGCGTTGCATCTCATCGCCATCCGCTCCGAGTTGGTCAAACATCGCATTCGCCAGATTGAACTGGCCCGGGCTGGTACGACTTGATCTGACATGTCTTTTTCAGCACCCCATATTGGCTTTGTCATAGGTTCATACGCCGTCTCCGCGATTGTCATCATCGCTCTGATTGCCACGCACGTCATGCGCGCGCGCCGGCATGACCGCCGGCTCAGTGAACTAGAAAGCGAAGGAGCGCCCCGGCGCAAGCCGCAGGCACAAGCAAGCCAGTGACTGAACCTACTGTACAGCCGTCGCAAAAGCCGCGAAAGCGGTCGTGGTTGGCCTATGCGCCGGTGTTAATTTTTGTTGGTCTTGGCCTACTGTTTTACAAGGGATTGAATACTGATCCCAGTAAGATCCCCTCAGCACTGGAAGGCCAGCCGGTGCCTAATTTCGAGCTGCCGGCGTTGCAAGGATTGTCCATTGCCGGCGTGCCTGTTGAAGGACTTGCATCGCGACACCTCAGGACCGGCAAAGTCTCAGTGGTCAACGTTTGGGCATCTTGGTGTGTTCCTTGCCGCCAGGAGCACCCGTTTCTGATGCAATTGGGCAGAAACGACAGCATTCGCCTGGTTGGCATCAACTACAAGGACAAACCGGAAAATGCGCGGCGCTTCCTAGGCTCACTAGGCAACCCGTTTTCACGAATTGGGGCCGACACCAAAGGATCTGCCGCCATTGACTGGGGCGTCTACGGCGTGCCCGAAACCTTCATCATCGACCGCGAGGGGATCATCCGTTTTAGGTGGACCGGCCCCATTACGGAACAACTCCTCAAGGACGTGATCGTGCCGCGAATCCGCTCAAGCCAAAATAAGGCCAGAAACTAGGGTGCTTTGGATTTTGGCGTTTTTTTGGCCATGCGCCTGGTTGTCTTGACTGATTTTGACCGCTCCCCCTCGTCATCGTCTAGCTGAGCCGCCAGCCGGCCCAGCATTTCGAGAAATTCCTTTCTCTTTGCCGCTGGAATCGCCGAAAGGATCTGCTTGTCGACGTCGGCGGCGCCTGGTTGCGCGGATGCCAGAGCGCGGCGTCCGGCCGATGTCAGACGAACCCGGTTGGTGCGGGCATCCTCCTTGCTGCGTTTTCGCTGCAAGTAGCCTTGCGAGACCAATCTCGAGATCATTTCAGCCAGCGTGGAGCGATCTATCCCGGTCGATTTTACTAGCTCCGTCTGGCTGACGCCTTCACGGAGCTCGACCACCGACAGAACGGTAAACTGCCGCTGGGTAATGCCAAGTTTTCCGACATCCGCCATGTAAACGTTGGCTGCATATTGTGCCGCGCGCTTTAGCAGATGATACGGCGATTTTTCCAGTTTTTTTGCATAATTCTGCGCGGCCATTGACCCCTGTCCCATTGCCGACCCGGTTGCACTGGGTGCCGCACCTCAAGGAAGGTCGGGCGCCAAAAAATGCCTCTACGGACGACCATTGACCCTTCAGTTCAATCCCCAACATAACCTAACGCAATGGTTGAAGAGATCAATCTGATTCATACATGTTGACGCTTAAAACAGCCAAACTGCGCAGTTTTTATGCACGGACGCTCGCGTTCGGCCTGGATGTCTCGAATAATAATCGCAATTGATCGAGTTAAGCCGAGACATGGTGCTTGTTATCTGCACATAAAAATCTCTGCATATACTCCAGGTTTTTTTTGCACAAGCTTACGACTGGCTCTCGTCAACAACGATTGGGATACACTATCAGTTCTCGATTTTTCAATTGCAGTTGGCGATCATTTCTGGTCCGGTAAGACTATCATGAGCAACCATCACCTGCCGGAACATTTTACCCGCACAACGCCTAGCGGCGACACGTTGGAACGCGATGTCTGTGACAAATGCGGCTTTGTGCACTACCGCAACCCAAAGGTCGTGGCAGGCTCGGTGGTCCATCATGACGGCCGCATTTTATTGTGTCGCAGGGCCATCAATCCACGCAAAGGCTTCTGGACCGTTCCCGCCGGCTTTATGGAACTTGAGGAAACTGTCTCAGAGGCGGCCATCCGCGAAGCACGCGAGGAAGCCTGTGCCAACATTATCATCGATCGGGTTCTAGCCGTCTACAGCATCCCGCGGATCAGCCAGGTCCAAATCATGCACGTCGCCCGCCTCAAGGAACCCGCGATTGCACCTGGCGAGGAGAGCCTTGAAGTCGAACTGTTTGACTGGGAAGACATACCCTGGAACGAACTTGCATTTCCCTCGGTCAGATGGGCGCTCGATCAGTTCCGCCAAGTCGTCGACCGCGATGATTTTCCGGCCTTTACCAACCCACCTGGTGAATCGGGAGACATGATCTGAATCGGAACTCACGTGGCTTCGTCCTTAACGAGGTGCTTTTGGATCAGTGGCAGTTGGCACATACCAAAGACCATGGTGATACCGAGCAGGCCGAACACTTTGAATGTAACCCACGTATCGGTTGACACCGAGCGCCAGACAAACTCGTTGAGCCCGGCCAGGGTGAAAAAGAAAATCCCCCACCGCATGGACAGCTTTCGCCAACCTCCCTCGTCAAGATTGATGAATTCGCCCATTACGAACTTCAGCAGCGGCTTGCCAAAAAACAGCCCGCCGAGCAGGATCGTCCCGAACAGCGCATTAACCAGTGAGACTTTGACCTTGATGAAGGTCTCATCCTCCAGCCACAATGTCAGCCCACCAAAAATCAGCACAAAGACCAGCGTGACGATCAGCATCGGCGCGATCTTGCGGGTAATGAACCAAGAAAACGCCGAAGCGATCGCAATGGCGACCATCAAAACCCCGGTCGCCCAGTAAATGCCGCCAAGCCAGTTGGCAATGAAGAACGCCGCCAACGGTCCGAAATCCATCAACGTCTTGAGCATTGGCGGCATCTGCTTTTCGTTCATGTTAGCGTTTTCACCCATCGCTAGGCGCTGTCCTCCAATCCCACTATGGCCCTTGAAAACGCATCCGCATCAAACGGCTGCAAATCCTCTAGAGTTTCACCGACCCCGATGGCGTGGATCGGAAGTTGGAATTTCTCCGCGATCGACACCAGGATACCGCCGCGCGCCGTGCCGTCGAGCTTGGTCATGATCAACCCGGTCACACCGGCAATCTTGGTGAAGACCTCGGTCTGTACCACCGCGTTCTGTCCGGTGGTTGCATCGAGCACCAGCAACACTGCGTGAGGCGCGCCTTCATCCTGTTTTTTCAGCACCCGCACAATCTTTTCCAGCTCTGCCATAAGGTCAGCCTTGTTCTGCAGACGTCCTGCCGTATCGATGATCAGTATTTCTGTACCATCTTCCTTGGCCTCTTTGAGGGCATCGAAGGCAAGGCCAGCGGCATCGGCACCAGTCGGCCGTGAGACAACTTTGGCCCCAACGCGCTCACCCCACACTGCCAGCTGCTCAATGGCGGCTGCCCGGAACGTGTCACAGGCCGCCAGCATTACCTTGAAGCCTTCTGCGGTGGCAATGGCGCCAAGCTTGCCGATCGTGGTCGTCTTGCCCGACCCATTTACCCCGACCACGAGGATGACGAAGGGCCGCACGTCCTCACCGAAGTTGAACGGAATCTCAACTGGTCGCAGCACTTGCGCCACTTCATCGGCAAGGATGCGTTTGACTTCTTCCGGGTCGATCTCCTTATCATAACGGCCCTTTGCGACCGCCTCGGTAACTCGCTCGGCCATATCGATACCAAGATCTGCCTGGATTAGGATATCTTCCAGCTCCTCAAGCGTCTCGCCATCCAGTTTGCGCTTCGTAAACACCGTGGTGATG
>JAEKFU010000737.1 GCA_016522385.1 Pseudomonadota bacterium | reverse complement strand
CGTTTGGGTTTCGGTAATGTCGCGGCCTTTCAACAGTCCCCACGCGGCGACATAGGCCATGAACATGAGTGCAAGGGCAATGCCCGGCAGAATACCTGCAATGAACAGTTTGGCGATCGATTCATTGACCGTCACACCATAGATGATGAGCGAGATCGATGGCGGAATGAGGAGGCCAAGCGTGCCGGCGCCGGCGAGCGTGCCGACAATCATCTTTTCGGGATATTTGCGGCCGCGCAGTTCAGGGATCGACATCTTGCCGACCGTTGCAACGGTGGCGGCTGATGAACCCGAGATGGCAGCAAAGATCGCCGAGCCGGCGACATTGACGTGCAGCAACCCGCCGGGCAGGCGGCTCATCCAAGGTGTCAAGCCCTTGAAGAGGACTTCCGACAATCTGGTGCGGAACAGAATCTCGCCCATCCAGATGAACATCGGCAGGGCGGTTAGGGTCCAGGAGGATTGTGCGCCCCATATGGTTACTGCCATGGAGGCACCGACCGGCCGGGAAGTGAATAGCTCCATGCCGATTATGGCGCAGGCAAGCAGGCTGGCGCCGACCCAGACACCGGACCCAAGGCAGACAAAAAGAGCCGCCACAAAAATGATGATGGCAAAGACCTCGCTCATCCATCAGTGCCCATAGCTGCACCTTTGTCGATGTCATCGAGAGTATGCGGCCTGACCAGCGTTTCTATAAATGTGTGAATAGCCGAGATGGCAAAGATCGCCGCGCCGATGGCGGTCGGCAGCTGCGGGATCCACAGGGGAATGGCGTCACCACCCTCGCTAATCTCGCCGAATGCCCAACTCTCATAGGCCAGGTCGCACAGATAATAGGCGAGGTAACACACGACAAGGGCGAATACGCCGGTACACCACAGATCGTCGACCCGACGGGTTGATCCGTGCAGATGGCTGACTAGGAGCTGGACGCGAATGTGGCCCCCAGACCGGAAAGTGTAGGCCATGGCAAAGAATGAGGAGGCGGCCATGGTGTAGCCGGCAAACTCGGTCAGTCCGCCAATATAGGTGTTGAGGATTCGGGTCACTATGCTGAGCAACACCAGGAGCGTTAGTGTGATGAGCAGCAATGCAGCGATCACCCCGCAATACCGGTAGAGCCGGTTAAGCGCAGCATCCAGCGTTTTCCAGAGCCCCATCGCGTGCCTCTACTGCCCCGTCAATGGCAAGAAGATGCGGACCCGGCCGAACCAGATCCGCATGTTTCGGCTACATCTTCTTGTAGCTGTCGATAACCGCCTTGCCTGTATCGCCGGCGCGCTCGAGCCATTCCTTGGTCATGGTTTCGCCAATCGCCTCAAAATCTGCCCTCAGCTTATCGCCAGGACCTTCGACGATCATGCCGTTGGCTTTGAGTTGCTCGGCATACCACGATGCCAATTCCTGCGCCTTGGCCCAGCCATTGGCTTCGGCTTTGGCGGCTTCTTCGAGAACGATCTTCTGGGTTGCCTCATCAAGACCGGCCCAGGCCTTCTTGTTGACGATGACCATGTTCTTGGGCAGCCAGCCGTTGACATCGTACCAGTATTTTACGTGCTCCCAGATCTTTCGATCATAGCCGGTCGAACCGGAGGAGATCATGCTTTCCGCAGTGCCAGTTGCGAACGCCTGGCTGAGTTCAGCGGCTTCGATTTTAGTCGGTACGGCGCCCATCAGGTCGGCCAGGCGCGATGTGGCGGCATTGTAGGCACGGAACTTCAAGCCCTTCATGTCGCTGGCAGATTTGATTTCCTTGTTGGCATAAAGCCCCTGCGGCGGCCAAGGCACGGCATAGAGCAACATCAAGCCCTTTCCATCGAGGACCTTTTCCATGGCCGGCTTGGAGGCCTTGTAGAGTTTCATCGAGGCATCAAAACTGCTGGCGAGAAACGGCAAGGCGTCGACTTCGAAGATCGGGTCTTCATTGCCGAGGGCCGATACGAGGCGTTCGCCGATCGGGGCCAAACCCTTGCGCACGGCACCAAAGATCTCACCGCCCTTGAACAGCGAGCCGGAGGCATGAGTGACAATTTCCAGCTCCCCCTTGGTGCGTTCGGTAACAGCCTTGGCAAATGCCGCAGCGTTTTCGGAATGATAATTGGTGGCGGCATAGGCGAGCGGCATATCCCACTTTTCTGCAGCAAGCGTCGCCGTTGCCGTCATGGTCAGCGCAGTCGCGGCAAACCCGAGTCTTTTGATTATTGGAATACAGTTCATCGACTACCTCCCTCTCGTCAATCGCGGCAAGGTCGCATAGTTTTTGTATGAGTAAAAGAGTAGTTATGTCTCAATACAGCATCAAATTTTCGAAATCTTGTTGGCATGGGAGGCCACCTGACGATGACTAGCCACGAAACACCGGCAGCGGTCGGAATTTTGATGCTCAATACCAGATTTCCGCGTATCCCCGGTGACATCGGCAATCCGCTGACCTGGCCATTTCCGGTGCATTTCAAGGTTGTTGAAGGTGCCTCGCCAGATCAGGTGGTACATAAGAAGGGCCAAGGGTTGCTCGCACCGTTCATCGAGGCTTCGCATGAACTGATCGCCGAAGGTGCCGATGGAATCACCACGAGTTGCGGATTTCTCGCCCTGTTTCAGGACGAGCTAGCCGAAGCGGTGCCAGTGCCGGTGGTCACATCATCGCTGATGCAGGTTGATCTTGTGAACCGGTTGCTGCCGCCCACCAAACGGGCGGGCATCCTGACGATCTCGGCATCGGCGCTAACGCCTGACCATTTGGCGAAGGCCGGCGTGCCAGCCGGCACGCCGGTTGGTTCGACCGGCGCCGGTAGCGAGTTTAACCGGGCAATCCTCGGCAACGAACCGGAGATGGATATTGGCAAGGCGCGGTCTGACAATATCGATGCCGCTCTTGCATTGCAGAAAGATCATCCTGATCTTGGAGCCATCGTGCTGGAATGCACCAACATGGTGCCATATGCGGCCGACATGGCCGAGGCGACGGGCCTGCCGGTTTACTCGATCGAGACGTTTGTGACGTGGTTCCAATCGGGGCTATCGCCTCGGCGATTTGACGTGGACTGAAATTTGTTCACCAAACAATCTCAGAGTCAGCTCGGCGTGGTTCTTGCTGACTGTCCCACCTGGTTGGTGGTAGATTTTGACAAATGTCGTAAAATATGACTATAATAGACAAAAGTCGAAGAGAGTTTGCTGATGCCGCAACTGCAACTTGTCTCTGCTCCTGACGCCCCGGATGGCCCGCATTACTCGGCTGAAGAAGTGCGGGCAATGCAGCGGGCGGTCATCAAGCTGTTTGACCGATGGGGTCTGACCGACGATCAGGCGGCCGTTCTTCTCGGCGATATCGCCACTCGGACGTACCAGCGCTGGAAGGCGCAGAAATATGGCCGAGTCGGAGTTGATCTGTCGGCGCGGTTGTCGAACCTGATGGGCATTCACAAGGCGTTGCGGCTGGTCTTCAAAGATGCGCAGCGCGGCTATGGTTGGATAAAACGTGCCAATGCGGTATTCGGCGGAAAATCGGCGCTCGATATTATGCTGGGCGGTCAGCTGACCGATCTGATGCGGGTGCGCCACTATTTGGATGCCCAGCGGGCGCTATGGTAGATGCGCCAGTTTCCAGAGTGACGTGGCCACAGTTTCATCGGCTGATCAATTCCGCCTATCCGCCGATCGATGTGTTTGAAGATATCGCGGATCCGGCAGACTGGGGCCTGCTCACCAGCGCTGAGAGCAAAACCAATCCGCGGCTGTCCGAAACGATCGGCAAACTGGATCTGGTGCCGCTTGACCGGCGGGTCGGCGGCGAAGGGGCATCGTACGTCATGGCACCGTTCACCCATTGCAGCCCTGATCGGCCGGGCCGTTTCCACGATGGGACGTTCGGCGCGTTCTATGCGGGTGAGAGCTTTGAAACGGCACTATTTGAGACGGTCTATCACGCAGGGCAGTTCTGTGCGGCAACCGATGAGTTGCCGGGTTGGATCGCCGACATGCGACAACTCATCGGACATATCGACAAAAGGCTCACCGATATTCGCGGTGAAGGGTTTGATGAACTGTTGGACCCGGATGACTATACCGCCTCTCAGGCCTTTGCACGCCAGATCGTCAACCAGGGCGGCGACGGAATCGTGTTTCCCAGTGTCCGCAACCGGGGCGGAGAGTGTTTTGCAGCATTCTATCCAGATGTCATGGGTATTCCGCATCAGGCAAGACACATTAGTTATCACTGGGATGGCGAACGCATCGATATGATCAAAGATCTGAGCGACGGCAACAAAGTCTATGAAATCGCGCTCTAGAACGTGTCTTTCTCAAATGGTTCCACATGAGAAAGAAACGCTGTAGGGTCAAGCCTGAGGATGTCAGAGCGGCGACTATGGAGGCGGCCTGGGGGCCGCCGCCTGGGGTTGTTTAGGCCTTCAGCTGGTCGCCGATCGGCAGATTGCGGATGCGTCTGCCAGTGGCGTTGAAGATGGCGTTGGCCAGGGCCGGCGCGAAGGGAGGGACGCCTGGTTCGCCGACGCCGGTTGCGTGCACCTCGAAGGAATGCGGGACGATGTAAGTGTGGACCAACTCGGGGAAGTTGTCCGCGCGCACCATCTCATAATCGTGGAAGTTGCTTTCCTGGACTTCGCCATTATCAAAGCTGATGCCAGAGTAGAGTGCAGCGGTCATGCCAAAGACGCAGGCGCCTTGCATTTGCGAGCGCACCCGTTCCGGATTGGCGGCAAAGCCGCAATCAACAGCGACGTGGACCTCCGGCACACGCACAATACCCTTCTCGACCTTGGCATGCACCACCATGGCGATATAGGAGACAAAGCTTCGGTGGGCGGCAATGCCAAGCGCTTCACCTTTCGGAAGGCTCTTGCCCCAACCGGCTTTTTGAGCGACGAGCCGAACCACACCGCTGAGCCGGCCGGTTTCGAACGGGAACTCCTTTTCCGGCTCGTATTGGTTCCAGAACTTGCCGGGGAGTCCTGCCGTTTTGGCATCCAGGATGCGCGGCGGGCCGATGATCTCCAGAAGGAATTCCTTCTGGTCCCGTCCCAGTTCATGGGCCAGTTCGGCGGTCGCGGATTGCACGGCAAAAGCACGCGGGATGTTCGACACCGAACGGAACCAGCCGACCCTGGTGTGGGCGAAGGCCGGGCATTGTTCAGCGCTGACATTGGAAATCTCATAGGGCAGATTTTCCAGCCCCATGCCGATTTCAATCTCATGCTGAACGCCCTTGTCCTCGGTAAAGGTCGACAAGAAGGAAGGCGCGGCGCTGCGATGACGCCAGGCTGTGACCCTCTTGTCGGAATCGAGGCCGATATCGATCCGCTCGACGGATGAGGTGTGGTAATAGCTGTGGCGGATGTCGTCCTCGCGGGTCCACTGAACACGCACCGGGCCGCCGACCTGTTTAGCGAGGAACGCCGCTTCGGTGGCGAAATCGGCCTTGGATTTGCGGCCGAAAGCGCCACCCAGCAGCGTCACATTGACGGTGACGTCCTTGGCATCCATGCCGAGATACTCCGCCGTGTCGGTGCGCGCTACATAAGGGCTCTGCACTGGTGCCCAGATTTCGCACTTGCCGTCTGCATAGTTGGCAAGGGCGGTCGGCGGCTCCATCGGGGCATGCGCCATGTGGGGCTGATAGTACTCGTAGGTGAGCACCTTGGCGGCATCTTTGAGCGCTGCATCGGCATTGCCCTGGTTGCGCACCGACGTGCCGGGTTCGGCGGTCGAGGCCCTCAGTTCGGCTTCATAGGCCCTGGTCTCGAAAGTGCCATGCTCGCCGCGGTCCCATTCGATCTTCAGCGCATCCCTGCCCTGGATCGCCGCCCACGTGTTCTCGGCGATAACGGCGACGCCGCCGAGCGGCTTGAACTTGGAGCCGAGCGGGGTGATCGGCAGGTGCATAATCGTTTCCACCCCGGCAATTGCCTTCGCAGCACTGTCGTCGATCGATTTGATGGTCGCGCCGACGACAGGCGGGCGGGCTATCACCGCCACTCTGGTGCCGGGCAGTCGTACATCGCTGCCATAGACCGCCTTGCCGGTGGTGATGTCGTGCAAATCAACGATCGGCACCGTGCCCTTGCCAATATAGCGGAACTCCTTTTCGTCCTTGAACTGAAGCACATCACGTGGCGGGGTCTTCAGCGCCATGGCGGCTTCGGCGAGGTCGCCATAGCCGACACGGCTGCCGAGCGACTTGTGGATCACCTGGTGGCCGACTGCCTCGACCTCATCGATTTTGACGCCCCATTGTTTGGCGGCGGCCTGTTTGAGCATGTGACGCATGGCGGCGCCGATCTCACGGGCCGGCTGGATATGGTGGCGCAGGCTGCGTGAGCCGTCGGTGTCTTGGTTGCCGTATTTCGGCTCATCGCCCTCAGCCTGCTTGACCGTGACGCGGTCCCAGTCGGCCTCCATTTCATCGGCGATGACCATCGGCAAGGTGGTGCGCGAGCCGGTGCCCATTTCCGAGCGGTGGGCGATGATTGTGACCTCACCGTCCGGTGCAATTGCAACGAAGATATGCGGGTCGTTGACAACGCCGTTCGGCATGCCTGGTCCGAAAGTCTCATAGGCCGGAAAGGCTCCGGCCCTGCCGGCCGGCAGCAGGTGTAGAGCGAGTACGAAACCGCCGAGGCCCTTGAGGACGCCGCGGCGGCTGGCATTGCTGATCACGCTGTCAATCGCGGCTGCGGGCACTGTCTTGGATTGTTCGGCGAATTTTTCGATCTGGTGCAGCATGGCTCATGCTCCCGTCGAGGCCTGGCGGACTGCTGAAATTATGCGCTGGTAGCAGCCACAGCGGCAGATATTGCCGGCCATATTGTCGAGGATTTCCTGGTCCGTTGGGTTGGGGTTCTCGGCCAACAACGCGGCGGCCTGCATGATTTGGCCGGTCTGGCAGAAGCCGCATTGCGGCACGTTCTGTTCGCGCCAGGCCTGCTGGACCGGATGGTTGCCATCCTCACTGAGGCCTTCGATGGTGGTGACCTTCTTACCGGCAACGGCCTCCATGGACGTGGTGCAGCCGTGCACGGCCATCCCGTCGACATGCACGGTACAGGCACCGCACAGGCCGGTACCACAGCCATATTTGGTGCCCATAAGGCCCAATTCGTCGCGCACATACCAGAGAACCGGCATGGACTTGTCGCCTTCAAACACGTGTTCGGCGTTGTTGACTGTGATTTTCATCGCACTCCTCCCGGTCAGAGTGATGAGTTGAGCGCCGTCCCGTCGGTTGGCACTGTATCGTTGGGGCAGGTGACGATCTATCGACCCCACGCGAATTTGTTCGAGTACACAGTATTGGGGCGGGGGTTTTTCACCTGGTGGAAACCATAACGAATAACATCAAGTCCCGCACCCACAATTATTTTTTATTATTTTTATTTATTATCGCCGTTTAAACGGGCTAACCAAGTATTGCACGCGTGAAATTGTTGTGTAATGTTGAACGTCTTATCGCAAGCGCAGCCGATTACTGAGTCATCCGATCAAACTTGCGAATGACAATTTCTGGGATGTTTGGGCACTTCTTGCTGAAAGCGACCAGAATTCCGAGGAGGTGTGGCGCTGGTTGGGCCACAACCAGGTCTGCGGTTATGATCAGGCACCAGCCTTTGAAAGCCGCCCTTCGCATTCGAAACGTAATCAAGAGCGAATGTTTTGCCTCAGAACATTCGGCTACCGCGGCAAGGCTGACGTGTTTTCCATTACACCGGGACGGCGGCTGTGTGTCCATAGCGGGCAGCTGGAGCCTCGTCCATCGACAAGTTTCTATGACGTCAACTCTTCCTCAACAGAAACTGCCCGGCGCGTTCGAGTACCAGCTCGACCGGATAGACATCGACAAACTCGGTCACCGCACGCACCACGTTGTCTTTCCACCAACCATCAACGACCCTGCAGTCATCGCCGGCAATGAAGCCGCCGCCACGCACCTTGGCAAAGCTGAGCTGCAGGTCTTTGCGCACGGTCTCATAGGAATGATCGCCATCCAGATAGACCCAATCCAAGCTGACATCGTCCATAGACCTGAAAGCGTTTGATGAATAGTCTCGCAAGATCTGTACAGTTCCGTCCGCCACATCAGCTGAAAACCGCCGATTTACCATTTCACAGATGGCGTCCATATACTGTTGATCAACGGTCTCATACCAGCTGCCGGACTGGACTACGGTGGCTGAGGCGGCCCAAGGGTCAATCAGATAGAGCTTCTTGGGCTTCACGTTGTCGAGGATGAGCTGTGCAAACGCGCCCATATACTTGCCAATCTCCGCGCCGACAGAATTTGCCGGCAGACTTTTCAACACCTGCATGCGTGCATCATATGATCGTTGGTCGAACTGTCGCATGCTGCGGAGTTTTGGCTCCGGCCCGTCATCTTCAGGATTGACGTCTAACGATAGCTGCGCGCTCGGGTCGAGGATCCCGGCACGCTTATCGATCAAGTCCATGAATTTGAGGAAGAAGCGATGTCCAATCTGCTTTACTGGCACCCAGAAGAACTTCCCGCCAAGTTTCTTGTAGCCGAAAAGGAGTTTTAGTGTGGATTGTCCACCTCCCTCATCGAAAATGGTGTATGCGAATTCCAGGCTAGCGGCGTTGTCCTCCGTGTCCCAACTGACAAATCTTACCGACAGATCATCTACGTCGATGAAGAAGCGGACGGTTGCCTCCTCGTAGATCCCACTGTCCTTAATCTCAAAGACATATCTGGCTGATCCTTGCCAGGTGTTGTTTGGGCCCCTTTCACAGTGTTCGATAACGCTCGTCTTGCAGCCGGGAAGAAAGTTCTGATGCTGATCGATGCGGGCTATGACCTGCAGTATCTAGTGTGCGGGATGCTGGAATCTGCGCTCGAAGTCAAGAATAGGCATCGCCAGCTCAGGTAGTATCATCTCACATGAGACGACTTGCGGACGGATCGACTTTCGTTCATGCAATGCAAAACTTTGGCCGTCAATTCGTTGTGTGGACAATGTGTTCGATTCTGCCGCCCAGTTGGGTGAATCTAACAACCAACATCTGCAAACTGCCCGTGAACCCGAAACGTAGCGATGGGGTCAGCGGGGTGATTGATAGTGGTCTGTCGCGTCCTCCACGCTGAATTCTGTCCAGTCCTCAGCATTGCCGATCAAAGGTGCCGACGGCAGATCTATCGTCGCCAAACCCCTCTCACCGAGGTGGCCTGTTGCCTTATCAGGCACCAAGCCGTCAATGACCCGTTCGACCACCCAACAAGCACGGGATTTTCAAGCCGAAGGTGCTCCAGTAACTTTGCCAGATCAGAGCTTCGTGTCCGGTAATCGTTGCCATTGTGCGTCAGTGTGGACCTCCCCTGACCGCGCGGGTCAAAACTAATTACCCTACGGGTGTTGGAGAAATGGGAAAGCTGATGCTGAAAGACTTCGGTGCAATAGGTCCAGCCCGGGATGAAGGTCAGAGTGTTCTCCTTTGCCATGCCCCTCAAAATAGAGTTCGATGTCGGGCTCGACCTTGAAGAATGATCCGTTTCGCACAGGTTGTGTCGCCAGTTGCGTGTTGGGTCCCGGCATCAAACCCAAACGATGTACCTGCAAAATTGGTTTGCGAAGACGGCATTACGCGGGATGCTGGACACCGTTGTCAGGTGATCCAATTCGCAACTAGAAAACCGGAAAGGGTGCCTATGCCAAACATGATTGCGGCGAAGCGGGGTGTCAGTTTGTGATTGGCAGCTGTCGGCCTGGATCTTCCTTCCGCCGATACAGGAAACCAACTGCGTGAACTGTCATAGATCGACTTGCCAGATGATCGAGTAGCGCCTTGATGGCCGGCCTTGGCTGCAAGGTCCATGGCTTCAATTAACACGCCTGCCTTGTTGATCTTCCAGAAGTCTGAATTCGGGGTGTGAGTCATGGCGATTTCTCCTCTATGCGGCCTCTTCATCTGCAAGACCGGCAGGAAAGTTGTTCGCACCCTCCTCTCAAGTTGCGCTGAGTCGTACTGTGAAAGTGGCATCCGGTCTGTGAGAATTCGCACACCGACCCGGAAGTGCGTTGACGGTCTCACTAAATTCGGCGCGACATAAGCGGCGCAGCTGATGCCACATGAAGAAGATTTAGTGATCGCCGCTATGTCTCAAGCGTAGCTGACAACTTCGAACTCGATTTCGTTTTCGTCGTGGAAATAGAAACGACGGCCAGGCTCGTAGTCAGCGTGGGAATGGGGCGTATAGCCGGCCTTGATGATGCGGGCTTCGACGCTATCGAGATCGTCGACAACGACGCCGATATGGTTGAGACCGCCGCGGGTTGAGTAACTGTCCTGGGCGGCATCAGGTGCTGTACCCCTGGTGTAGACGGCGAGATAAGTGTCGTCGGCGCCGACATGGACGGTCTCGCCACCATGTATCGCCTCGCCGCGCCAACGGATGTGCCAGTCGAACAAAGCGCACAGGTTTTCTGCCGTGCCAACGGGGTCGGTGACGGTGATGTTTACATGTTCAAGACGGGCCGGGGCCATGGTTCTCTCCTATGATCCAGTGAGGGGTTGTGTGAAGCATGAGGGCAGCGTAGTTACTCAACCTTGGTTGAGGTCAAGTCATTATTTTTGGCCATCTACTGAAGAAGGAAACCGCCATGCATTCCTCGGACCTTTTGTCGATCGGGCAACTGGCAAGACGCACCGGATTGTCCGTGTCGGCGATCCGGTTCTATGAGGAAAAGGGCCTTGTGGCTCCTCGGCGCGATGCCGGCGGCAGGCGGCAGTTCCGGCGCTCGGATATCAGGCGGCTTTCCTTTGTTCTGATCGCCCAGCAGCTCGGCTTTTCGATCCGGCAGATCCGTGATCAGCTGCAGACCCTTCCGAACGGGCGCACGCCTGGCAAAGCCGACTGGGCGCGAATCAGCCGACAGTTCCGCGCTAATCTCGATCAGCGGATCGAGACACTGCACCGGCTGCGCGACAACCTGGACGGTTGCATCGGCTGCGGCTGCCTTTCGCTGAGGATCTGCAGTCTGTACAATCCGGAGGACCGCGCGGCCGACTATGGCACCGGGCCTCGATATCTGATGGGTGATCGGTCGGAGGCGCCCCGGAAGCAGCGGTAAGCGTGTCGTTTGGACGACGATAGCGGAATTCTTGACTTTCCGTGAGGTTTCCCACAGCCCATACGCCGACTGCCTGATACGTTTTCCTGGGTATCGCGGCTATGGAAGACTGGAGGGTTTCCATGAAAAATCTTCTGGCGCTGTTTGAAACCGGGGTGGGGCGCTATCAACCTGACCCCGAGTTCAAATATACCGACGATCGGCAATATGTGCTGGATCAACAGTTTCTGGCGGTGCTGGTTGGCAGCGTTGCGTTGGGGCTGCCGTTCGTCATGATGTTTGGGGCGGTGACCGGGACGTGTTTTTATGATTCCATCAGTCACTTCTACTTTGCGCAGTTTTTCGGCGATGTGCTGGTCGGTGCGCTGGTTTTTATCGGGACGTTTTTGATCGCTTATAGGGGCGAGTGTTCCAAGGAGTGCCGGTTGGCGACTCTCGCCGGACTGTGCGCCTTCGGGATCGCACTGTTTCC
>JAEKFU010000735.1 GCA_016522385.1 Pseudomonadota bacterium | reverse complement strand
AACGGCAGCAGAAACTGCGAGCCGGTGACCACGGCGAGATCTACAACCCGGTAGATTGACAACATCCGCGCCCGATCCTGATTGGCGGTCGCTTCATTGAGCCAGCTTTCGATCGCCATGAACAGGCCGGAAAAGCAAAACCCCATGACGAAGCGCAGAACGATCCAGGTCAGCGGCTCGATCCACAAGACCAACGTCAGCGAAGCTGCCGACGCCACCGCTGCGAGCGCCGCAAATACCCTTATATGTCCGACGGCACGCAACAAGCGTGGGCTGACAACGCAGGATAGTAGAAAGCCACCAAAATACGCCGTACCCATCAGCCCGATAAAGGCGGCATCGAAACCTTCTTCGGCGCCGCGCAATGTCACCAGCGTTCCCTGAAGTCCATTGCCCGCCAGCAGGATGCCGGCGGCAATCAAAAGCGGAAGAAGCGGCCCAAGCGCAATCATTGTGCACCGGAGTATTCTGGTACGACAAAAATCCTTTAGCCTATCGTGCCCTGATGCACCATGCCCATTGCTGCAATCGAGCCATGCCGCCAGCGCACGGCAATTAGGCAATTATTGCGACGGCGCGCGGCGCAATAAGTTACGACATCAAAACACTGTGCGATGTATCCTAAAGTGGTTCCAAAGCCGAGATCTCATGAGTCTGCGTATTGCGAGGTTCTTGATCCCGATGTACGGACCGGCTGCGGCTTGCAAGAAAGATTGGGAATCGAATTTTAACGACATCATGCAGGTCGCGTTAGGCCAACACCGCATGGTGAAACGTCTGGCGCTTAATCCCATCCTAACGCCAATTTTTTGACCAAACGCGACGCTGAGGCGAACTCCACAACCTTGACAAATCGCCTCGCCCATGCGCTTGTCCGCGCGGTTAAAATTCTCAATCCAATAGAGATATCATGCATGCTTATCGAAGCCACACCTGCGGCCAGTTGCGGGCTGAAGACATTGATGAAACCATCCGCCTGTCTGGCTGGGTCCACCGGGTGCGAGACCATGGCGGGGTGCCGTTCATCGATCTGCGCGATCATTACGGAATTACCCAGATTGTCGCCGATCCCGATTCGCCCGCGTTTTCGACCGCCGAGAAAGTGCGTGCTGAATGGGTAATTCGCATAGAAGGTCGCGTCCGCGAACGCCCGGTCGGCATCGACGGCAAGAGTACGAAAAACCTCGATCTGCCAACTGGCGAAATTGAAATCATGACCACCAACATTGATGTGCTGTCGGAAGCCAGCGAGTTGCCGCTCCCCGTTTTTGGTGATCAGGACTATCCCGAAGAAACCCGGCTGCGGTACCGGTTTCTTGATTTGAGGCGCGAGCGAATCCATGCCAACATCATGAAGCGCGGCGCGATCATCGATGAATTTCGTCGCGGCATGAAGGCTGCTGGCTTCTTTGAGTTTCAGACACCGATCCTGACCGCTTCGTCTCCGGAAGGCGCACGCGACTATCTGGTGCCGTCCAGGGTTCATCCCGGCAAGTTCTATGCCCTGCCGCAGGCGCCCCAGCAGTTCAAGCAGCTGGTCATGATGTCAGGCTTTGACCGCTATTTTCAGATCGCCTCTTGTTTCCGCGATGAAGACCCGCGCGCCGACCGGCTGCCTGGTGAATTCCACCAGCTCGACGCCGAAATGAGCTTTGTTACTCAGGACGATGTGCTCGATGCCATGGAACCGGTCATCCGCGGCGTGTTTGCCAAGTTTTCTGATGGCAGGCCGGTGACAAGCGCATTGCCGCGCATTCCTTTCGCCGAGGCGGTCCGCAAGTATGGTACTGACAAGCCGGACCTGCGTAATCCGATCGAGATGCAATCGGTGACCGAGCACTTCACTGGCTCCGGGTTCAAGATTTTCGCCGGCATGATCGAGGAGGACGACAAAGTCGAGGTCTGGGCGATACCAGCGCCGAAAGGCGGCAGCCGGGCCTTTTGCGACCGGATGAATGCCTGGGCGCAGAGTGAAGACCAGCCCGGTCTCGGTTACATCATGTACCGGGAAGGTGAGGGAGCCGGCCCGATTGCCAAGAATATCGGCGAGAAGCGCACGGAAGCGATTCGTATCCAGCTCGGCTTGGAACCGGGCGATGCGGCATTCTTCGTCGCCGGCCGTCCCAGCAATTTTGCCGCCTTTGCCGCCGCCGCCCGTGATCGGATCGGCAGCGAGCTGCAATTGACTGATGAACACCGTTTCGAGCTCTGCTGGATCGTTGATTACCCGATGTTTGAATGGGATGAAGAAAATGAGAAGATCGATTTCTCGCACAACCCGTTCTCAATGCCCAAGGGTGGCCTTGAGGCGCTGGAACACGAGGATCCTCTGACGCTTCAGGCCTTTCAGTACGACGTGGTCTGCAATGGCTATGAAATCGGTTCAGGTGCCATCCGTAACCATCTGCCCGAGATTATGAAAAAGGCCTTCAGCATCGCCGGCTATGATGTAAGCGTACTTGAGGAGCGTTTTGGCGGCATGTACCGCGCCTTCCAATACGGCGCCCCGCCGCATGGCGGCATGGCTGCCGGCCTCGACCGTATCGTTATGTTGTTGTGCGGCGAAAAGAACCTTCGCGAGGTGACCCTGTTCCCGATGAACCAGCAGGCCGAAGATCTGCTGATGGGCGCGCCCAGCGACGTCTCCAACCAGCAGCTACGGGATTTGCACTTACGGCTAAACCTGCCGGCAGACTGACTGGCAGTCAACTCACTCTTCTGCGGTACCGGCAGTGACTGACGGGTTCAGCAACTTTACCAGTTCGGCAGGTGCGCCCACCAGCGGTGTGATCTGGCTGGCGGCAATGGGGGTTGCCGGGCGCAGCTCGAACTGGATCCAGCCAGGATTCCTGAGGAATGTCTCAAGTGCGGTTTTGAACTGCGCGGCAAATTCGGGCGAATTTAGCGCCACAAGACCGCCATCGCTGGTGGCGACGATATCACTGATGATCTGATCACGGGTCTTGTTTTCCATCTTTTCATACCAAGCCAGTAGGCGCTCAGCGAGCGAGGCGTCATCATAGCGCAACCTGAGATGGCCGATTGTGACTGTCTGTAACATCGCCATCATGGCATTCACGTCGATAGCGTTTGGCGCTTCCTGCACTGCTTGAACGGCTTCGAGCAATGCCGGCTGGATACCGCCGACCTTAGCCGACATCGAGAAGGCACCCATTTTGCGGGCCAGCAGGCTGGTGTCGCCGTCAATCTCGATATGTTCTTTCGGCAACGTCATGTTGGCCCTGCCGGTCGCGCCGAAATCCAGCGCCTCATAACCCAAATCCTTCAAGGAAGGTGACATGCCGGCCGTAGCTAGCATCGACGCCGGCAGCTCGATACTGCCCACGGTGTAGTTGGACTCGCCCATGAAAGTTTTCGGATCGCCACTCCAGCTGAATTTCAGACCATGAACGTCGAGCGACCACTCACCGGCACTGATGGTCACGAGTGGGGTCGTCACGTTTCGCGCTAGAAAGCTCTGTGCGAACATGCGGTCTAGCGTCGTCTTCAGCGTGTTGGGTGCACGGATAAAGGCGCCCTTTGCCTCCATAATGGGCACCGTCATCC
>JAEKFU010000733.1 GCA_016522385.1 Pseudomonadota bacterium | reverse complement strand
ATCTGGAAGAGCGCCCGGAAACGCGGATGCGCAACCTGCGCGAGCGGTTGCAATTTCCCCTAAAGCTGTGGGTCAAGGAAAACGGCTTCCTCGGCATTCTCGGCTGGGATCATATTGGCAGCGAGTTGTTCTTTGCCTCCAAGAGCACGCCGCAATCCGAATTCGCCGACTGGTTCCGCGAGATCTTTGAAGCCAACGCTGGCAACCTGGGTCGCCAGCGCGCCGCCAGCATCGTCGACAAGCGCAATCTGTGCCTTGTTTTCGAGGTCAATGATCCAGTGCGTGATCCGCACATGATCGCATATGACGAACCCCATGTCGTGCTGCTCGATGCAATTGGGCGCGAGGAAAAATTCCGCCGTTTGCCCCATGAGGATTTGAAGCAGATCGCTTCGACCATCGGCGTGCGTGTCAAACGGTCAGGACCGAACTTCAGCTCCTGGAGGGATTTTGAAGGCTGGTGCAAGTCGGTCGAAGCTCAGGGTCGTTACTATCAGTGGCGCGGCGAGCACATAGAGGGATTCGTGGCCGAAGACCTCAGCGGCTTCCAGTTCAAGATCAAGCTTGACTTCTACAGCTTCTGGAAATGGATGCGCAGCCATCGCGATAAGATCCGCCGCGCCCGCGAAAAAGAACAACCACTGCCGGCCCCGCCCGAAGACCCGGTGGCAGCCGACTTTCACGAATGGCTCACCTTCCAGCCTGACGAAGCGCTGGACCGCAACATCATCCAGTTGCGCACAGAGTTTGAATCTGAAGCGGGCATTTAGCCGGTAACCAGTCATTGCACGGTCATTTCAGCTTGAATCTATGTGCAACGAATCTTCTCTAAGCTATTGATAGAGATGCGGTTTATTGTTCTTGTGGTGTTTCAATGAACAAACGATGACGGTGCAGGGCCGCACCAACACCACAAGCCTAATTGTGCGCGGACCCTACAGGTCAATCTTGAATGACTGACCGGATGTCAGGCGGCGGAAGAAAAACGCGACGATTGCCGCGACTTCCACAGGTCGATTTGTCATCGACATCTTTCCGGTGCTGCGAAAAGGCCGGGTCAGTTAGCTTCTCTGAGCAGTTGAACCAGAACTTCACCCAAGCGTTATCGGCGAGCGCCGGTGAACTTGGCACGTGCAGCATTGACATCCAACCGACCCCTGCGGATCGCCCGAAGCCGACCCCGCACCTTGTCCCCTTGCTTGCTCTATGTTTTGCTCATGATTTTGGCTGCTTGATTGACGTTCCGGCACGTTAGCATGGCCCGGCGAATGATCAATTACTGCAGCACGGGATTGCCGATTATGAGGACGAATGCTGATGCGCTTGGACGACGAAGAACATGCCATGTTGGCCGGAGAGCTGGGTGAACCGCGCCGCTGGGGGATGGAGCATATGCTGCAGGTCGGCCGCTTCTTTGATGCCGACGATCTTGTGCCCGTCTCACAGGCGCACATGATGGCGGACACTGAGTCGCTCGGTGAGGCGGGCGTGGTCTTCGTCGAGCAGTTGGCTGCCCATGCCGCCGCTAACCGCAAGGTGCGCATTCCGATGATCACCGATCCCCGCGGTATCGATTTCGACCACTACCGTACACTAAAGCAGACCGATGCTATGGCCGCGCTTGAACGCCGCGCCATCACCGCGTTCGAGGCCCTCGGCATCTTAATGACAGACACCTGCATCAATTATCAAACCATCATGCCGCCAGTGCGCGGCGAGCATCTCGCCTATGGCGACACCGGGGTCGTCATTTACTGCAACAGTGTCCTCGGTGCCTATTCCAATTTCGAAGGCGGTCCCTCCGCACTGGCAGCAGGCCTGTCTGGACGCACCCCACGCTATGGCCTTCATCTCGATGCCAACCGTAAGGCAACGAGACGCTTCCGCGTCATGCATGAACCGAAAGGTCTGTCGGATTGGGGAGCACTCGGCGCCATAATTGGTCAGCGCACCGGCTCCTATTGGGACATTCCGGTCATCGAGGGCATCACAACGCAACCGACCTCCGATGATATGAAACACATGGGCGCAGCCATGGCCAGCTTCGGCTCGGTGGCGCTGTTTCATCTGGTCGGATATACGCCTGATGCGCCGGATATCGATGCCGTGTGCAATCCGGCCACACTTACCGCACAAGACGTCAACGAAGCGGATTTTGCCGCATTCTTTGGCAGTTACGGTGGCAGGGGTGACAAGATCGACATAGTCGTCTTCTCCGCCCCGCAACTCTCGATCATCGAAATGCGCCAGTTGGCCGATTTGCTGAACGGCAGGAAGGTTCATGCCGACACCACCTTGTTGGCGGTCACCTCGCCGCAGGTGGCCGTCGACGCCGAGCGCTTTGGAATCAGCCAGCGGATCGAAGCCGCCGGCGGATTGGTGCTCAAGGGCATGTGTTTTTATCAGAGCTATGCCCGAGAGATGGCTCTGGCCAACGGTTGGACAAGGCTGCTCAGCAACTCGGCTAAGCTGGTCAACATCATCGGTGGCTATGGTTATAAGCCGAGCCTCGCCAGTATGGAGGACTGCGTCGAATCGGCTGTCGCCGGGGAGATAGTGTGATGACCTCAATCGAACTCAGATGTCACGTCGGCGTGGGCCCGAAGGTGGATGGCGTGGCACTCGTCACGGATGACAATTTTTCGGCCCGTTACGACCTCGACCGCATCAAGGGTATCTTCTCGCGCCCGCAACACAAGCTGGCCGATGAGAGCTATGTCGACAAGATTCTTGTCGTAAACACTGCCAAGGGCGGGGTCGCGTCGGCATGGATGCTGCATGAAATGGCCTCACGCGGCATGGCCCCAAGGGCCATCCTGTTCAATCGGGTCAACCCGATCCTCGCCCAAGGTGCTGCCTTGGCCAACATGGCCATGTGTGATCGATTCAATGACGGTGATGTCACCAATCTCATCAAAACGGGTGATCATGTGATGGTGCAACCAGATATCGGTCTGGTGACAATCCTGCGCCGCGATGATCGGTGATCATGCGGCTACACCGAATGGTGATTGTGTCCTCAGTGTCTAGGCGTGTTATGCCGCCGTATCAGTCAAACCGACGGCGCCTAGTCGTCAAGTCACTGATTCAGGCCGTCACTAATGTATCGTGTAGAGTTTTCGGAGTTTTGCCGGTCAGAATTGCTGTGAATATAGACGCAGCACACTATTCAAGCCAAATCGCAAAGATGGAGGTCACAACAATGAAAGTTATTCCAATCCTGGCAGCGTTCAGTGTATTGGGCATCTGTGGTGCTGTACTCGCCGGCGAAACGCCTTCGCCGCCGGGCGCCAAAGTCTATTTTGTCAATCTCAAGGATGGCGCGACGGTCAAGTCCCCGGTCAGGGTAGTCTTCGGCTTGTCGGGTATGGGCGTTGCACCGGCCGGAACCGACAAGGAAAAGACCGGCCATCATCATTTGTTGATCGACAGACCGCCGTTGGGTGAAGGCGAGGACGGTGCCGATGAAGTCAACAACAATATTCCAACTGATGACAACCACAAGCATTTCGGCGGTGGCCAGACGGAAATAATGCTGGAGCTGACGCCGGGCCAGCATACTTTGCAACTGGTCTTGGGTGACAAGGACCACATCCCGCACAACCCACCAGTTGCGTCATCCGTCATCACCATCACGGTTGAATAGCGTTCTGCCGATAAGGAGTTGGTCGATATGGCGACGGGAGCCTCACAACCTTAACGTCGTTTACACCGATACGACCTCCCCGCGTGCCGGATAATTTTTTTGCAGCACGAATTCTATCGCCTTGAGGATGTCGTCGATTGCCGGTCTGGCGAACGGCACCGACTGGACGGCGACGTAGTAGAGCGTCTGGTCAGGCTTGACAAGGAACAGTCCGGGCTCGTTGAACATGCGCGGCTCTTCGATCCCGATCGATGTCGTGCCGTTGGTAGTCGATACATAAAGACCCCATTGGCGCGCCTGTTTGATACCAAAGCCATAGGCAATTGTGAGCCGGTCGAGGCCCCAGTCCTGTTTCGTCGATGTTGCCCGTTCGACATTGTCAGTTGAGATCGCGACGACCGACACGCCGAGACGCGAAAAGTCAAACAGCCGGGATTGCAGCTCTTTCAGCTGCATCCGGCACAGCGGGCAATGCATGCCGTGGTAGAACACCAGGAGGGTGAAATTCTCCTGCGGATCACTGGCGATCGACCAGGCATCGCCTCCGACTAGTTGTAGGGACAGGTTTGGCACCCGTTGCCGTGGAATAAGGGGTGTCATGTCAGACATTGTAATGATCCCGGTTCTCTGGACGACGAAACGAATTGTGATGTCAGGCCCGTTTTTCGCCGTCACTAGCATCCCGCACCCTATCATCTGGTCATTGTGAGGCAAAAAAAGAGACTTAGGGTAATAAGTGCGCACTTCGCGGCATCATGGCAGTTTCAAGCTGATATACGCTTGCTGGTATCCCGCGCTGAAAATGTCGCGTGTGATTTTCAATGGCGATTTCAATAAGCCGATATGGAGGAATTCTGATATGCGCAAGTGGCTAGTTTCAACAGTGGCGGTCGCGGCAGTGCTGGCCGCCAACTCCGCACTGGCGGCGGATAAGCTGAAAATCGGCGTGCTCGCCACGCTGGAAGGCACTTATACGGTGCTGGGTGAAGACGGCGTGCGCGGCTTCAAAGTGGCACTCAAGCAGGCCAAGGAAATGGCCGGTGGGCGTGAGATAGAGGTGATCATTGGGTCAACGGATGCCAGTCCCGACAGTGCGCTACGCGCCGCCCGCAAAGTGGTCGAACAGGACAAGGTCGATATCGTCATCGGTCCGCTGTCGGGTTCGGAAGGCATCGCGATGCGCGACTATTCCAAGACCCAACCGCAGGTCACCTTTATCAACGGTAGCTCCGGTGCTCAGGAGACCACCTATGTGACGCCATCGGAGAACTTCTTCCGGTTCAACATGGATGGCGCCCAATGGTCGGCTGGCCTGGGCGAGTACGTGTTCAAGGAAAAGGGCTACAAGACGGTCGCTACGATTGGTGAGGACTATTCGTTCATCTATACCCAGGTGTTCGGATTCGCGCTTGAGTATTGCGGTGTCGGTGGTCAGATCACCGAACGGTTCTGGGTACCGCTTGGCACGAAGGATTTTGCCTCGATCATTGCCGCGCTGCCGGATGACGTCGACGCGATCTATTTGGGTCTGGGCGGCGGTGATGCGGTTAATTTCCTTAACCAGTATCAGCAGGCCGGCGGAGACGCGAAGCTAATTGGTGGCACCATCATGATCGATGGCACCGTGCTCAGCTCCAAGGGCAAGGCCAAGGAGGCGCTTATCGGTACACCGGGCTCGGGCCC